>CAVEDT010000091.1:0-6420 GCA_963614475.1 Roseburia faecis | reverse complement strand
GTTGAGGGTGTGGCACAGGTGTATCTTCTTGTCTGCGTCGCGGTAGCGGCATTTCAGGCGGTTGGCCTGATATGTCTCGAAGTTGGATACGGACGAAACTTCGAGCCAACGTTTTTGGGCGGCGCTGAATACTTCGAAGTCGAAGGTTATGGCGCTGGTGAAGGACATATCGCCGCCGCAGAGGCGCAGGATGTGCCAGGGCAAGCCGAGTTTTTCGAGCAGTCCTTGTACGTGGTCTTTCATTTGCTCGAGGGCTGCGTAGGAGTCTTCGGGGCGCTCGATGCGTACGATTTCGACTTTGTCAAATTGGTGCAGACGGTTGAGGCCGCGTACATCCTTGCCGTAGCTTCCGGCTTCGCGACGCCAGCAGGCGCTGTATGCGCAGTTCTTGATAGGCAGACGGTCGGCGGGAATAATCACGTCGCGATAGAGGTTGGTGACGGGTACTTCGGCGGTGGGGATGAGGTAGAGGCCGTCCAGGGGAGCGTAGTACATCTGTGCTTCCTTGTCGGGGAGTTGGCCTGTGCCGTATCCGGAGGCTTCGTTGACTACGAAAGGCGGCTCGACTTCGAGGTATCCGGCTTCGCTTGCGCTGTCGAGGAAGAATTGTATGAGGGCGCGCTGGAGGCGAGCACCTTTGCCCAGATATACGGGAAATCCGGCGCCGGTGATTTTGACGCCGAGGTCAAAGTCGATGATATTGTATTTCTTGGCCAGTTCCCAGTGCGGAAGTGCATCTTCGGGCAGGTCGGGCATCGGGCCTCCGGTTTTCTCGACGACGTTGTCGGCGGCGCTGGTGCCTTCGGGAACCATTGCGCAGGGGACGTTGGGGACGTTGAGCAGGATGTCGCGTATGCCTTTTTCGGCGGCTGCCAGGGCGTCTGAGGTGGCTTTCTGGCTTTCCTTGAGGGTGGCTACTTCGGCTTTCTTGGCTTCGGCACCGGCGCGGTCGCCGGCTTTCATGAGGGCGCCGATGGCATCGGCATGTTTTTTGAGTTGGGCGGCGGCATTGTCGTTCTCCAGTTGGAGGCGACGGCGTTCGGCGTCCAGTTTGAGGACGCGGTTTATGGGCTCGGTGCCGTCAAAGCCCTTGACAGCAAGACGACGGATGATGTCTTGCGGGTCTTGTTTGATTTGTTGAAGTGTAAGCATTGTTGTGTTTTATATGCTATTTGTTTTTTTGATATTCGTGTTATTTGGCCAGGAGTTCGCGTACTTTGGCTGATATAGCGCGTCCGTCGGCGCGTCCGGCCAATTGTTTGGTGGCTACGCCCATCACCTTGCCCATATCGGCGGGCGAGGTTGCGCCTACCTTGGCAATGATTTCGGTGAGAGCGGCTGTGAGTTCTTCGTCCGAGAGAGCCTTGGGCAGGTATTCTTCGATGACGGCCAGTTCGGCCAATTCGTTGTCGGCGAGGTCTTGGCGGCCTGCATCGGCGTATATTTTGGCGCTTTCGCGGCGCTGCTTGGCCAGTTTGATTATGATTTTGAGGGCGTTGTCGTCCGTCAGTTCGCCTCCGGCTCCGGGAGCGGTCTTGGCTTCAAGAAATTCTTTTTTGATGCCGCGCAATGCTTCGAGGCGCACTTTTTCGCGAGCCTTCATCGCGGTTTTGATGTCTTCGCTTATAGTGTCAAAGAGATTCATCATTGTATGTGTTAGGTGTGTGTAGTATGTTCTGTTTGTGTGTCTTAATATTCGGCGACGGCCACATCTTCGTCGGCCGGAGCCACTACCGAGTCCGTATCGGCGGACAGATAGTAGTCGCTGTTGTCGGTGGCGGGTGCACGCAGGGCGCTGCCCATCACCGAGTTATAGTCAAGTTGGCCGAAGCTGTAGACGATGCGCAGGCTGTAGGTGGACGGGACGATGTACACGTAGTTGCCGGCGCTGTTGCGCAGCTCGTGGCTGTGTCCGCCGGCACGCTCCCAGCCCTTGCTCATGAGGGCGTCTATCAGGGCGTTGGCCGTGGCGGTGCGGCTGTCCGTATTCACGGGAGTCTCTATGGCCAAGAGAGCCACGGGTACGTCCCTATAGTAGTAGCGTTGCGATATGGACCATCCGTCGCTGTCGAAGGTCCAGTCGGCCGGGGATGTGGCGAAAGTGGCGTACAACACGCCCAGATCGTCGCTTATAGGCCGGGATACGCGGTAGCAGCCGTTATTGATATATGTAAAGGCATCTTCGGCGCTTATGCCCATATCGGGAAGCAATGTCGAAGCTGTCTCGCCGTTGCTGACCGAGGGTACGCCTTCGGCGCCGCCGAACGATGCGCCGTTGCCGATGATGTCGGCCAAGGCTGCCACTTGTTTCTTGTTGTAGACTTTCTGCGATGAGACAGAGAGAAATTGTTCGTCATTGATTTGGTTGATTCCTAATTTCTTATTAACGAGCTCGCCGTTTCGGTCGTAGATTGTATAAGGCTTTTCGTCGCCACCGAAAATGTAGCCGTAAAGCCATAGTATCTCGTTGGAATACTCAAATCTTTTGTCGCCTACGTCCTCGCCGTCGGCGTCCACAACGCGGTATTTGCTGTTGGAGTGCTTGCGTACGAGAAAGCGTGTGCCGTCAAGTCCGAGAGGCATGATTTCGTTGTATCCTTTGAGTATTTTTTCGCCGTCCTCTTTGGCTTCAAGCAATATCCATCCGTCCGAGTTGCGGGCCAGGACGCGGTCGCCGATACGAGCGATGGCAATCGTACCGCGGGACAGCTTCATCACTGTTTCGCCTTTGTGGTCTATAAAGTGTCCTCGCTCGTCCTTGTTTACGCCCAGCCAGCCGTTTAGGAACAGGCCCATAGCCGCATCTTCGCCTTCGCGTAGCGAGAACACTTTTTCGCCGTCGGTGTCGATGCAGGTGATTCGACCGTTATCGTTGCGTACCAGGGCAAGCCCTTCCGAGAAAGGCAGGGCCGTATCCCATTTGGCTTTGATGGCGATGTCGCCCGAGGCGTTGATGTATCCCATCTTTCCTTCGGTATTGTTGTATGGCAGAAAGTCGATGGATCCGAGCGGTACGGGCACGTAGACTACGGCGATGTCGTCGTCCAAGGTCTTTTTGACTTCGCCGTCCGTACCTACGATTTGTATGCCCGTGCCCGGGCGTACGCCGAAGGCGTGTCCGGCTGCAAAATTGGTGAGCTGCAGGAACGGCTCATCGTTGAGTGCTTTCTCGGGTTCGGAGGTGCTGTGGACATATAGGCCGTCATCCTCTTTGACTACGAATGTGCCGTTGTATACGCAACTCGGGCTGTTGTCAAAGGCGTTTTTGGCAATGATTTCGCCGCTAAAGTCCACAAGACTCCACGAGTCTTCGTCGTCCAATTGCACGGGGAATGCTTCGGGTTGTACCGTGGTTCCGTTGTTGCAAGATGCCAGAGTTGTGGCTATCGTAAGGGCCAAAGTGGCGCAAAATGCCGAAAAAAGTGTCGTCTTCATAAGGCTTTAAGTCAATAGGGGAGAGAGGCCGGCGGTGAGGCTTGAGGCCGCGCTCCGCGCGGTGGGTGTATAATATCGTGCAAAAATAACACTCTTATTCCGATTTATCGCTATGATTTGCCGAAAAAACGACGCGAAACAGGCCGTTTGTTCGGTTTTTTGATGAAAAATGTGGTGCATTTCTCCTGAATGGCGATCTGACGACACTTTTGCGCGAAGCAAAACCATAGAGACTTGAAGACCATAGGGAATACTTAAAGAGTGCAAACAAAGGCAGGATGTGCCGAGAAGTTATACTCATTTATGAGTATTTTGGGCGTAGAACATACTAAAAATTTTGATTTTAAGATGAGTATGTGTAATTTTGCCATCGAAAATAGTCCCAAATATGGGACGTAGCCCTCCCGTTAAGGCGAGCTTATGGTTGAAAATAATCGAAAAAACATAAATCAATAACAGTACGCTTATGAAAATCTTTACAACGACATTAGCAGCAATGCTTTTGGGCGCAACTGCCGCTATGGCAGCGCCCACCGCGCCCACTGCCGAATGGGCAAACTTCGTGAAAGGCCCCATATCCGCCGGCAGTATGACCCGCAGCATCAAGGCCACAGAAGACGGTTCGGCCATCTATTGGATGGGCTCGGCCGCCACGCACAGCGAGGGCGATGCTGCCACGTATGCGGACGAAACAATTTTCGCCAGTCCCGTGAACGTGCAGCGCAATTCCAATAACAACCTCATAATCATGCGTCTTGACGCACAAGGCAAAAAAGTCTGGAGCCTTTACAGCTCGTACGGCGATGCCATCAGCAATACCGGCGGTCTCGACATCCTTCCCGACGGAACGATAGTATTCGTGGCCGTTATGCGCCATGACGAATCTGCTGCGCTACTGGCTCACCCGTTGACAATTGTTGACGGTACGGGTGTCGCAACCGATGTGTATCCCGCTGTTGAGGATTACCGCAGCGTGGGTATCGTGGGACACTTGTCGACCGATGGCAAGCTCCTTGGCTACGGCGTCATCGATGTTGATGCTATGGATGTTACGGTCGATGGAGTCACGAAGAAAGTTCGTGCCGGTCTGTTTGTAGACGACCTCGCAGTCGCTCCTGACGGAAACATCTTTATCAGCGGCAACTACCGCGCCACCATGCATCTCAAGGATCAAACCGGCAATACGGTGACATTCACGCCCAAGTATATCAACGGATGGGACGCCGATGCACAGAAGGCAGCCGGCGATATGTACCTATTCAAACTGACCCCCGAAGGACAACTGCTCGGTTCGCTTGAGGCACAGGGTACCGGTATCACCAACGGACATATCAGCAATGTCGTATACGACCGCGGTATCCTTTATCTTTACGGCAAGTATGACGTTGTCTCGGGCGAGGATTTTACAGCCACATTGGCCGGCGCGGCCTTGTGTAATACCGGCGTAGTGAACCTATATGTGGCGGCTGTTGACGCCACCACTTTCGCATCCGAATGGCACACCAACATTATTGGCGAAAGAGACAGCAACAACGCATGTATTATGCAGAATTCCGGCATCAATGTAGGAAACGGCAATGTATGGTTCTGCGGTCAGTACAACGGCAAATTCTATCCCCAGGGCAATGAAGAGCTTGGCGTGGCCAGCAGCGCACGTATGCGTGAGGGTATGCTTGTCAAATTTGACGCCACTACGGGCAAGTGGATCAAGGGCGTAAGCTCTCCCGCTTCGTTCAGCGCCGCCGCCTATACCGGCCTCACCGCCTACCAGGACGCTTTGGTCAACACCACCACTCCCGACAAGGTGTACGTCTTCGGTTACACAATGAAGAATACTATCGGCGTCTTCCTGCGTCCCTACAACGCCAATACACTTGAGGCCGATCCCGAAGAATCGTGGTCTCTGGTGACCGGCGTAAAGGGCACCGGCTTCAACTTCGCAGTGCCTATTTCGTTCAACATCGCATATGCACCCAAGGCCGGATTGGCTTTCACCGATGCACGCGGTAAAGGCGGTATGTGTGCTGCCGGACTCGAAACTGCCAACTCCGGCTCGTCTTTCGCTATCCAGATAGCCAAATTCCAGCTTCCCGAGCAGCTGCATGACGGTGTATCCGATATCATCAGCGATAACGACAACGCTAACGCTCCCGTCGAATACTATGACCTGCAAGGTCGCCGCGTCAGCGATACTCCCGCTTCCGGTCTCTATATTCGCCGTCAGGGTACTCAGGCTACCAAGGTCTTAGTACGTTAACCGCCGTCGGCCTTGTGCCGCAGAATTCATACACGCGAGGACGTCCGATGAATGTGTCGGGCGTCCTCGCACCGTTTTGGGCGGCCGGGGTGGGGCACCGCACGGCCGTTGTTTGTCTTACTCGAATGTGCGGACGAAAAAAAGTTGCGTGTTTTTTTGAAAAAAATTTTGTGCGTACAGGAATTCTGTGTAACTTTGCACCGCAAATCCCCGGAGGGGGAGGGTCGCAGGATGCAATCATATCGGTTGCTTACTGCTGCAAAAAAAGATATACGCTTCAATAGCTCAGTCGGTTAGAGCATCTGACTGTTAATCAGAGGGTCGTTGGTTCGAGTCCATCTTGAAGCGCATAAAGACGAGGAACATCCGCTTGTTCCCCGTCTTTTTTTTTGTGCCTTGCCGGTATGTGCCTTGCCGGTATGTGTCTTGCCGCGGACGGTCGTTATCGCTGACGGCCGTCGCTATTGCGGCTTACGGCCTCGGGCGTTTATTATTTGAAGATGAAGATATACGGTTGCGTCCCGTGATGTTAAAAACCGGCGAAGCTTCCGCCGCCCGGGAGAATCGGGGTCAAGCCGAAAAACCAACATAAAGACAAATTGTCGGTAAAAGTTGCCGAAAATGAATCTAAAAGAGAGAGCGCGCGCGGATTTCCGAATTTTTCTCGATATTACATTGTGATGTATATCACTTTGCTAATTAGCGAATTATCTTTCTAAGTGCGATGT
>CAVEDT010000090.1:5807-6423 GCA_963614475.1 Roseburia faecis | reverse complement strand
CGGCACCGTCAACGGTGTCAGCCACCTCGGAGCGCTTCCGCCGCAGCTCAAGCGGCTGCTTGGCGGGACAAGCGTCAGCGGCGATTTGACGGCCAACGCCCGAATAAAAGGGCGGCCGTCAATGCTCAGCCCCGGCGGTTTTCAGCAGCTCCTTGTCAAAGGAGACATCGGGCTGCGAAGTTTCAGATGGGAAAGCGACACGGTCAACAGCATATACGTTGACCGTGCTTTGTTTAAATTCGGCACACAAGAGACCTTCAAACGTGCCGAAGTCACCACCACGGGGCTGCTGACGGCTCACCTCACCGTCGATTCGGTATACATGTCCACTCCCGAAGCACGCATGCACCTCACCGGGCTGGAAATGGGCATCGGGACTCGCAACAGTCACAGCCACCACTGCAACCACGACATTCAACCCATGGGCGGCGGCCTCAGCTTTGCCCGTTACGAAATGCTCTCCGTGGCCGACTCGGCACGCGTACGTCTGCGCGACGTCAAGGGCTACGCCATAGCCAAGGCCTACGAAGGCGACGAGCATCGTCCGCATCTGATTTTCGACCTGGAAATGCAGCGCTTCAGCGCCGGCGACCGCAGCACTCGCGCCGTACTGCGC
>CAVEDT010000090.1:2786-5765 GCA_963614475.1 Roseburia faecis | reverse complement strand
ACTCGATACATCGCGCCAATCCGACTCTCGACCGTGACAGCGTCTACGAGATCGCATCCGACGAATATCGCCGTCGCCGCGGACGCCCGCACCGCACCACGATCAATGACTCCGAGACTGAGACCATCGACTTCGGCACGACCACAGCCATGCGCCGATTGCTGCGTTCATGGGACATCACCGGCACCATCGCCGGAAAGCGTGCACGCCTGTATACGCCGTACTTTCCGTTGCGCAACAACCTGCGAGACATTGACATAGCCTTCAATAACGACAGCCTTGACATACACAGTATGCGCTACACCGTAGGGTCCAGCGACTTTACCATCTCCGGCAAGGTCTCCAACATCAAGAAGGCTCTGACCTCGCGCAACAAGAAGCACCCCTTGGGCATACACTTGGATGTATCCAGCGACACCATAGACGTCAACCAGTTGGCACGTGCCGTATTTGCCGGCGCGGCTTACAGCTCGGCCGCGGCAGCCGGCAACGGCATCAGCCTCGGCGACAGCGACAACGAAATAGACCTGGACTGCGCCATGCAACAGCAGACCGCGACAACGGCGGACACCGTAGTCCCTATATTGGTGCCGACCAATATCGATGCTAATATCCATATCGACGCGGCCAATGTCCGTTACGCCGACCTGACGTTGCACGACCTGCACGGACACGCCATGGTCTACAACGGTGCATTGAACCTGCACGAACTCAACGCCACCAGCGACGTGGGCGACATCAACCTATCGGCACTATACCTGGGGCGCAACGTCAACGAGCTCAACTTCGGTTTCGGGATGCAATTGTCTCACTTCAACCTGGCCAACTTCCTGAACCTCGTTCCGGCTATCGACTCGATTATGCCGGTACTGCGCGACTTCAGCGGCATCATCGATGCCGAAATTGCCGCCACAACGCCCATAAGCCCATCCATGGACTTTATCCTACCCGACTTCAAAGCCGCAGTCAAACTTGACGGCAAGCAGCTTGTTCTCATCGATCCGGACACCTTCAAGACGCTGTCCAAATGGCTGTTTTTCAAGAACAAGAAGCGCAACATCATCGACCAAATGTCAATACAGATGACCGTTGAGAACAACCAATTGCAAATCTATCCCTTCATCTTCGACATTGACCGCTATCGCCTCGGCGTGCAAGGATACAACGACTTCGCGCTCAACTTCAAATACCATATTGCAGTGCTCAAATCGCCATTGCCCTTCAAATTCGGCATCAACATCAGCGGCAACCCCGACAAGATGAAGATACGTCTGGGACGAGCACGCCTCAAGCCCGACGATGCACTGGCAGTCAACATCGTAGACACCACGCGTGTCAACCTTATGCGTCAGATTTCTAACGTCTTCCGCCGCGGTATACGCGAAGACGACCGCGCACGTCTGCGGCTTGAAACGCGACACCGCCACGGAGTCACACCGGCCGACGAAATTCCGGATAATGACACCTTGAGCCCCGCCGATTCGGCCGAATTCATCCGCGAAGGGCTGATCGAAGCGCCCGCCCCCGTGGCGACATCCGCCGACCCGAAGAACAAAAAAGGCAAAAAGGGCAAGAAAGACAAGGGCGAGGGTAAAAGCAGCAAACATGACACCCAAGTCTCGAGAGACATCAAAGACGACGAAAAGACACACTAAAACCATATATGACCGATTTCACAGCTGACATACAGACGTTTATGCGTCGTCACGGCTACACGCATCTCACGCCTAAGGCCGCACTTTTCGACATGGACGGCACCCTCTACGATTCGATGCCGCGCCATGCCCGCGCATGGATGGACATGTGCGCCGAAGAAGGGCTGAATGCACAACTCGACGAGTTCTTCGGTTTTGAAGGACGTACCGGAGCCGACACCATCAATATCCTCTTCAACCGTCAATACGGCCATGATGCCTCGTCCGAAGACATCAAACGCCTGTACGGACGCAAGTCCGCCTTATTTGCCGCTCAACCGACGCCGCCCGTTATCGAGGGCGCAGACGCCGTCACCCGGTACTGCCGCGATGCCGCATTGACCACGGTACTTGTCACCGGATCGGGCCAAAGCTCGCTGCTCAACCGTCTCGACACCGATTTCCCCGGAGTATTCGATGCCGGACGCCGCGTGACCTCGCACGACGTCACGCACGGAAAGCCGCACCCCGAGCCTTACCTGCGTGCGCTGCAAATAGCCGGAGTGGCAGCCACCGACGCCGTCACTTTCGAAAATGCGCCGCTGGGCGTTCAATCCTCGGACGCCGCCGGAGTGTTCACCATCGCCGTCATCACCGGGCCCATTCCACGCCGAGACATGGAACGCGCCGGTGCCGCCGTAGTCTTCGACAGCATGGCCGAATGTGCCGAAATGCTTCCTCAATTGTTATCCAAATTGAAGACCGTGACACTGTAACCGACAGCCTTGACACACAACCGCACATGACACAAAACATTCACTACACCAACAGCGTGGGCACAGCCATTGACGGCATCGTAAGCCACATGACGCCCTCTTCGATATTCGTCATCACCGATTCGAACACCGCGACTTTTGTCCTGCCAAAACTGGCCGAACAAAGCCAAAGCGTGCGCACGGCCACGCAGATAGGCATCCCGGCCGGCGATGCGTCCAAAAACGCAGACACGCTGCAACGCGTATGGCACGCGTTGTCCGCGGCTCGCGCCTCGCGCCACGCCCTCATTATCAATGTCGGCGGCGGCGTAGTCACCGACTTGGGCGGATTTGCCGCCGCGACATACAAGCGCGGCATACCGTGCATCAACGTCCCCACCACCCTGCTCGGCGCCGTTGACGCTGCCGTAGGTGGCAAAACGGGCATCAACTTCGACGGATACAAGAATCAAGTGGGGGCGTTCTATCCGGCATCGGACGTGATTGTATCGTCCGTATTCTTTGGCACGCTGCCCGTGAGCGAGAAACTCTCCGGATATGCCGAGATGCTCAAGCACGGACTGCTCGAC
>CAVEDT010000090.1:0-2712 GCA_963614475.1 Roseburia faecis | reverse complement strand
CGACTTATGGCCTTCGACATCACCGCCCCGAATCATGACGCGGCCGAACTGCTCGACCTGCTACGTCGGTCGGTAGCCGTCAAAGAAAGCGTTGTAAAACAAGATCCTACGGAACAAGGCATACGCAAGGCGCTCAACCTCGGTCACACCATCGGACACGCCTTCGAGGAAATGGCCCTGCGACGCCGTGACCCCATCCCACACGGATACGCGGTAGCTCGCGGTCTGGTGGTCGAATGCGTGCTCTCGTCTATGCTTCAGGGCTTTGACTCAGCGCTATTGCACTCTTTCGCCGAATACATCCGCGACACCTACGGTGCCTTCGCCATCACTTGCGACGACTACCCGGCATTGATTGAACTTATGCGCCAAGACAAGAAAAATCTCAACGCCGACGCCATCAACTTCACGCTGCTGCGCGCTCCCGGCGACATCGTCACCGATGTCACCATCGACCCGGAAACCATCGAAAGCGCACTGGACATATACCGCGACCTTATGGGCATCTGACCATCGTACACGCCACATCACAATGAACGAAAAACTACTTGATTACATACCCGTTATTGACGCAATGCGTCAGCGTTACGCCGCCGGAAAACCGGTGCGAGTACTCTTCG
Organism: Roseburia faecis; assembly: GCA_963614475.1. Classification (GTDB taxonomy): domain Bacteria; phylum Bacteroidota; class Bacteroidia; order Bacteroidales; family Muribaculaceae; genus CAG-873. The sequence goes on along the minus strand of CAVEDT010000090.1, from coordinate 2,092 downwards.
TATGCCTCGGCAACATCTGCCGCTCTCCGGCTGCACAAGGCATCCTGCAAGCCGAAGTAGACCGTCACGGCGACTCGTCGCTATGGCTCATAGACAGCGCCGGGACAGGCGGATGGCACGTAGGCGACCTGCCGGATAAGCGTATGCGCATCCACGCCCAAAGGCGCGGATACACACTGGACCACATCTGCCGACGGGTTCGAGAAGCCGATTTCGACAACTTCGACATACTCATCGGGATGGACGACAACAACGTGGCCAATCTGCGCAGCATGGCACCCACTCTCGAAGCACAAGCCAAAGTGGCACCAATGGCCGCCTTTTTGCAAATGCCGTCATTCCACAGCTGCATCCCGGACCCCTACTACGATGGTGACGACGGATTCGAAAACGTACTATACCTGCTCGAAGATAGCTGCGCCAACCTTGCCCGAATCGTACGCAACGATGTAGGCACCAATTGATTGGACACATCAATGCAATGCACGTTCGCATCATCTATCAGACACGCACCGAGAATGTAAACAATGTTAAAGGAGCATCAAAATGATGCACGTTCAGCAATAAATGCGTACATTTGTACATCAAAAGCCACCGGAGGACGCCATTCAGCGCCCTCCGTTTCACAACTTTTGAATTCTACGCAATGTCCAATATATTGACACACTTGGCTCTGCGACAGAGCCAAATGCATGGCACAAAAATCGCGGTACACTATACCGACGAGCCCGCCACTCTCCAATGGAAAGCGCTGTCTTGGCAGCGTTTTTCCGACAATATCGACAATGTCGCTTGCGCTTTCTGTACTCTGGGGCTCGTCCCCGGCGATATGGTGGCGATTTTCAGCGAAAACCGAGTGCAAAGCCTCGAAGCCGAGATGGCAGCCTTCGCCAATCGCGCCGCCACAGCAAGCATCTATGCCACATCCTCACCCGAACAAATACGATATATCCTACGCGACTCCAAGGCGCGCATCATCATCGTGGGTAACAGCAAACAGTACGAAGCCGTATGCTCCATCATTGACGACTGCCCGGATGTACGTTGCGCCGTACTCATCGACGGCACCCTACCAGCAGACGAGCCGTCTAAATACCGTGCTCTGACATGGGCCGACCTCGAAACCATCGGCGCCACGGCCGACGAAGACGTACGAAGTATCGTAATCGCGCGACGCGACGCCGCCACCGGCGACGATATCGCCACGCTCATATACACCTCCGGCACCACAGGCGAGCCCAAGGGCGCCATCCTGACTCACAGCTGCTTTGATGCCGCTATGGAAATCCATCGCCAACGCCTTACGAGCATCAGCGACCGCGACACCTCGCTGTGCTTCCTGCCGCTGAGTCATATTTTCGAAAAAGCATGGACGTATTACTGCCTATTCATGGGCATGGAGGTGTACATCAACACCGATCCGCACGATGTGGCACGCGCGATGCGCAACGTACGTCCCACGTGCATGTGCAGCGTTCCCCGTTTCTGGGAAAAAGTGTACGCCGCCGCCACCGAAAAGATTGAGTCCATGGGATTTTTCAAACGCGCCATGGTGCACCGAGCCATAGCCGTCGGACGCCGTCGCAACCTCGACTACGTACGCCACGGGCTGCGCGTACCGCGTTGGCTCGAAACGCGCTACCGGTTCTACGATCGCCACGCACTATCCACGATGCGCAAGGCCATAGGCGTCGACCGCGGCAACATCTATCCCACAGCCGGAGCACCGTTGTCGCCGGACATCGTTGCCTTCCTGCATGCCATAGGCATCAATATCGTCATCGGTTACGGCCTTTCCGAAACCACGGCTACGGTGACATGCTACCCCGCCACAGACTTCGCTTTAGGATCGGTAGGCACCGCCATACCCGAGGTGAACGTGCGCATAGGCGACAGCGGCGAAATCGAGGTCAGCGGCCCCACGGTAATGAAAGGATACTACAACAAGCCGGCCGAAACAGCCGCCGCATTCACCGCCGACGGATGGCTGCGAACCGGCGATGCGGGCAAGGTCGCCCGGGACGGCTCGCTCACGCTCACCGACCGCATCAAGGACCTCTTCAAGACATCCAACGGCAAGTACATCGCTCCG
>CAVEDT010000089.1:1464-6499 GCA_963614475.1 Roseburia faecis | reverse complement strand
TACTCATCCAGCCTTGCTTGGCCGAGCCGAAAAGTGTCGGGAAATTGAGCTGGTCTTCGGTGGCATCGAGATTGAACATCAAGTCGAAAACCATCTCCTGCACCTCGTCCGGGCGACAGTTGGGTTTATCCACTTTATTTATAACCACGATGGGCTTAAGTCCTATCTGAAGAGCCTTCTGAAGGACAAAACGCGTCTGGGGCATCGGGCCTTCGAAAGCATCGACCAGCAGCAGGCAGCCATCGGCCATATTGAGCACGCGCTCCACTTCGCCGCCGAAGTCGGCGTGTCCCGGAGTGTCTATGATGTTGATTTTTGTCCCTTTGTAATTGATGGACACGTTCTTGGAAAGAATTGTTATGCCGCGTTCGCGCTCGAGGTCATTGCTGTCGAGAATCAATTCGCCGGCATTTTGGTTGTCTCTGAAAAGGTGTCCGGCCATCAGCATTTTGTCCACGACGGTGGTCTTACCGTGGTCCACGTGGGCGATGATGGCAATATTGCGTATATTCTGCATATAAAGATGTGTATATTCCTTATTTCTTTGCTCTTTCAACCTGCAAAGTTAAGCATTTTGGCGGACATATCCATTGGCAAAACAGTCGGCGAAGGATTTTCTCGTAAAATATGTGTATCTTTGCGGTACAACTCGCCGGAGGTACACACTCGTATAAGTTGCATTTTTACGGCAATCGCCGCCGGAAAATAAGGTCTATACCTTTGTACCACACCGACATTTATCGGCCTTATATAGTCTTAACCATCTCGAAGACAAAGCATCATACGCTATGATCAATACAGACCACTATATATGCAGGGCGCTTATGGACCTGCTGTCTCAATGGGGCATCACCGATATTGTGGTATGCCCCGGAACGCGCAATGCACCTCTGGCTCAGGCGGCGGCATCGTCCGATCTGACACTGCATCATGTCATAGACGAACGCGTAGCGGCCTTTGTCGCCCTCGGTATGGCTGCCGAACAATCTCGGCCGGTGGCCGTGATCTGCACTTCGGGCAGCGCCGTACTCAATATGGCGCCGGCGTGTGCCGAAGCTTTTTACCGTCAAGTGCCCCTCATCGTGATTTCGGCCGACAGACCGAGTCAATGGATAGGTCAGGCCGACGGGCAGACTATCCGCCAAGCCGGAGCACTGGATGCCGTGGTGCGTGCATCCCGGGACATCCCGGTGCTGCACAATGCCCAAGAAACCCGCGCGGCCTTACGCGTCATCAACGAAATGATTTGCATAGCCCGCGGCGATGAAATTCGCGGCCAAGGCCCCGTGCACCTCAACATCCAAATAGACTCGCCGCTCGGCACAACGGTTGACATTACAGACGAAGACCGAGCCCCCGTCATACGCACTATGGGCGGATGCAACGGGATTTCGTTTACGCCGCACGAATTGGAACCGCTGCGCAAGGCACGTCTATTGTTTCTGACCGGACCGATGCCACCCTGCGATACGGTCCGCGACGCGCTGTCGCGGCTTGCGGCGCTACCCAACGTAGTGGTAGCCACCGATATACTAAGCAATGTACAAGGCTGCGGACACAATATAGACACCGTACTCAATGCCTTGACGCCCGAACAGCGGCGTGCTCTGCTACCGGACATCGTAGTCACCACGGGCGGTGGCATCACTTCGGCACTCGCCAAGGACTGGCTGCGCAACGGCGCCGCGCTCCGGATTACGCAACACCTGCATATCGGCACCAACGGCCCGGCAGTGGACACCTTCTTGTGCCAAACAGCAGCCATACAGGCGGCACCGAAGGCGGCATTACCCGAATTGGCGGCAGCAATCAGCGCCGACGTCACCGACAACGGCTATGCCGCGCAGTGGCGCGAAGCCGTGGCCAAGGCCGACAAAGCCAACGAGGCTTTCTGCAACGCCCTACCCTGGTGCGAATTGACGGCCATACGTCACATCATCGGAGCTTTGCCCGGCGACTGGGGTCTGCATCTGTCCAACGGGACAACGGTTCGGTATGCGCAGACGGCAGACGGCTCCGGACTGCGGCGCGTGGACGCCAACCGCGGCGTCAACGGCATCGATGGCAGCACCTCCACGGCAATAGGTGCGGCGATGGCCTCTAACCACGTCACACTACTGCTTACAGGCGATATGAGCGCACAATACGATTTCGGAGCGCTACTGCTCGAAGACATTCCGGCGACATTTAAGATGGTGGTTATCAACAACTCCGGCGGTGGCATTTTCCGCGCCATTGCTAATACACGCCACCTGCCGGCAATGCCGCGCTATCTTGCCGGCGGAGTGGTCCTGCCGCTCGAAGCGATATGCCGCAGCCGTGGCTTCGGGTACTACCGCGCCGACAGCCTCGAAGGCCTGAAATCCGAATTCGAGGCTATGGCCGCCCGCACCGATGCCCCGTGCATACTCGAAGTCGGAGTACCCCCCGAGGCCGGGACTCCAATCTTCAAACGATTGTACACCCTCTACAAGAATAATATATAACACTCTATCATACACCTATAAACACACTCGACATGACACGTCAATGGACTCCCGTAAAGGAATACAGCGATATCCTTTTTGACACCTATAACGGCATCGCCCGTATCACCATCAACCGGCCCGAAGTGTACAACGCCTTCCGTCCGCAGACCAACCATCAGATACTCGAAGCTCTCGGCATCTGCCGCGACCGCGCCGACATCCGCGTGGTGGTGCTCACCGGCGCCGGTGATAAGGCTTTTTGCAGCGGCGGCGACCAGCACTACAAGAGCCGCGGCGGATATCGCGACGCCGACGGCACGCCGCGTCTCAATGTCCTGGACGTACACAAGGCTATACGTTCGCTCACCAAGCCCGTCATTGCCATGGTCAACGGATATGCCATCGGAGGCGGCAACGTTTTGCAAGTGGTCTGCGACTTGACCATCGCCTCCGAGAATGCCCGTTTCGGCCAAACCGGACCGAAGGTCGGCAGCTTTGACGGCGGATTCGGTTCGTCGTACCTGGCGCGCTGCGTAGGCCAGAAAAAAGCGCGTGAAATATGGTTTCTGTGCCGTCAGTACACGGCACAAGAAGCGCTCGAAATGGGTATGATTAATAAAGTCGTACCTTTGGAACGCCTCGAAGACGAGGTGGTCGAGTGGTGCGAAACCATAATGAAGCGCAGCCCCTTTGCAATACGCATGGTCAAACGCAGCCTCAATGCCGAATTGGACGGACAGCACGGGCTGATGGAACTGGCAGGAGATGCCACACTGATGTACTACCTGATGGACGAAGCTCAAGAGGGCAAGAACGCCTTCTTGGAAAAACGCGACCCGGATTTCGACCAATATCCCCAATTCCCGGGCTGATACGATGCTTCACGCCGACTGGAGCCGTTACAGGCTTAACTTCAATTTCGTAGCCATCACCTCGCGAGCTCGTATGGCGTACAAAGACACCTATTTTGTGCATATGTACGATGACCGTGACCCGGAACGGCAAGTCATAGCCGAGAGCCCGCTTTTTGCCGGGTTGAGCACCGAAGACAGCCCCGATTACGAGACTCGCCTTGAGCGTGCATGCCGAGATGCCGCCACGTGGAACTACCGGGAAGGCGAACCATGCACCCTTGCCGCGGGCGAAAGCTCGATACGCTTCGCCTTCGAATGCGGGGCGGCCGCGCTGCGGCTCGGACAAGGCAGCCACAACGGCACCCCGGCATTGCCGGCTCAAAGTCCGTGGACACAAGGCCAAAGGCCCGTGACAATCAACGGATTGGTGTGGATGGGTGATATAGACACAATGAGCCGACGTATGCGCCGCAAGGTCGAAGACGGTTTCTCGGTCATCAAAGTGAAAATCGGAGCATTGGATTTCGATGCCGAACTGAAAATGCTCCGAACTTTGCGCGACATCGCCGGTGCGGACACCGTCATACGACTTGATGCCAATGGCGCCTTTGCACCACAAGAGGCTATGGAACGCCTCCAACGCCTGGCGCCGCTGAACATCCATTCAATCGAACAACCGTTGCGACCGCAATACGCAGCCGAACTGGCCGATCTGTGCCGTCACACGCCGATACCTATAGCGCTGGACGAGAGCCTGATTACGCGTCCGGCCGACATCGACCGCACCATAGACGAAGTCCTGCGCATACGGCCGCAGTACCTTGTACTGAAGCCATCGCTATGCGGCGGGACGGGCTGTGCAGACACGCTGATACGCATGGCCGAGTCCGAAGACATGGGATGGTGGGCCACCTCGGCACTCGAAAGCAATGTCGGCCTCGCCGCCCTCGGCGCTTGGGTAGACTCCTACGCCCCCACCCTGCCGCAAGGCCTGGGAACGGGTGCGCTGTACACCAACAACATCGAGGTGCCGCAACTGCAGCTCGAAGGCCAATACTTATGGTATCGTCCATAACCTATACATCCTTGCCGCTATGACTTACGAGAATTTTATGCAAGCGTGGCTTGACGGCAGCGATACCGTATTATGCCATACGTCCGGTTCGACGGGTACACCCAAGCCCATTGCGCTGACCAAGGATGATATGCGCGCATCGGCACGCGTCACCAACGCATTTTTCGGTATCACAGCCCGGTCGACGGTATCAGTGCCGCTGCCCTTCGATTATATCGCGGCACGAATGATGGCGGTACGCGCCCACGAAGCCGGATGTCGCATAATGACACCCGAGCCTTCAAATACGCCGGACTTTTTCGGCGAGGCCGAGGATTTAGACCTCTTGGCAATAGTGCCGTCTCAAGTCGAAGCGCTGGTCGCAATACCCCATGTAGGGCAACGCGTACGGTGTGTCATCGTGGGCGGCGCTCCGCTGTCCGACGCCCGAAAGCATGCACTTGTGCGGACCGGAATACACGGATACATCACCTACGGAATGACCGAGACATGCAGCCATATAGCGCTGGCCGACATCGCAGACGACAGCGGCACTTTTCGCGCCATTGCCAAGGATACGCGCTTCTCGACAGATGTTCGCGGCTGCCTGACGGCCGATATTCCACACCTGAGCATACGACACGTAGTCACCAATGACA
>CAVEDT010000089.1:0-1454 GCA_963614475.1 Roseburia faecis | reverse complement strand
CGCCCACCGAATTCAGATGGTTAGGACGGGCGGACAACATCATCAATTCGGCCGGGCTGAAAATATGCCCCGAAGAATTGGAGCGGACTTTGGCGCCGTTGTTGCCCGAGAACTTGGTGTTCTACATCATCGGAGTACCGGACACGCAATGGGGCACCGCCGTCGCCATCGTCTATGAAGGCGGCACCGACCTCGTGCCGACAGTCCGCGATGCCATAGCCCGTATCGATGACCGGCGAAAGCGACCGCGATACATCTACGCCGAGGCGCGGCTCCGGCGCACCGGCTCCGACAAGACTATACGCGACATCCCGTCACGGCAAGGTCTGCAGCCTATTTTCCCGTAATTGCGGTCATTATACAATCAAAAAAGGTATACAATACTTCGTAAGTTAAGCCTAATTTTGCAGCGAACAATCCGTACAACGATGAAAAAGAAAGACATATATTTCGACACAGTCGAACACTTTAACGAGTATTACGGTTTCGAGACCCTGCACCCGCTGGTATCGGTAGTGCGCTACGACCGGCCGCATGCCATCCGGGCCGCCACGTACCATTACGGTCTCTACGCCCTGTTTCTCAAAGAAAATAAGGGCTGCCAAATCACTTACGGGCGCACCAAGTACGATTTTGATGAGATGACTATCACCTCGTTTGCTCCGGGGCAAGTGGTATCGGTAGAGCCTGCACCGGGCGTGACCACCCCCAAGTGGACGGCCATAGTGTTTCATCCCGACTTTCTGGCTCGTACCTCGTTGGGACGCGAAATGTCCAAGTACGGATTCTTTTCGTACAACAGCAACGAGGCGCTGCACCTGTCGGCCGGAGAGGTCGAAATTGTGCGCTCGGTACTGTCTATTATCCGGCAAGAGATGCACCATGCCATTGATCGCCATTCACGGCAACTCATCGTATCCAATATCGAAGTGTTGCTGAACTATTGCCTGCGCTTTTACGAGCGCCAATTCATCACACGCGAAGAAATCAATCACAGCACCGTACGCCGCTTCGAAGATATGCTCAACGAGTATATTGCGAACGAAGCGGAGAGCGGCGGCATCCCCACCGTGGCAATGTTTGCGGACAAATGCTGCCTCTCGCCCGGATACTTCGGCGAATTGGTGAAGGCCGAGACCGGCATTACGGCTCAGACATTCATAGCCGAACACCTGCTGGCGCACGCCAAGGAACTGCTCAACGACTTGTCGCTCACCGTTTCGCAGATTAGCGAACGTCTCGGATTTGAGTATCCGCAGCACTTCGTCCGCTTCTTCAAGCGCCTGACCGGCAAGACACCTTCCCAATTCCGCGCGGCCTAAGACTCCGCATCGCCATCGTCTAAGACGCTGCCGGGCTATTTCCTAAGGCACTGCAACGCAATATACGCCGAGAGCTCGGAGTACTCAGAAACGTCTGAGTCGCTCCGGGCTCTCGGCGTTTTACGGTCTATC
>CAVEDT010000088.1:5802-6586 GCA_963614475.1 Roseburia faecis | reverse complement strand
TATTCACCTCACTCGATATCGACATCGCCTACACCGTGCAGGCACAGACACAGTCTGCCGCCGGTGTCACACGTTCCGCCGCCTTCAATGCCTATACCGACCGTATGCTCACCGAGACCCTCGGTGAGGAGGCCGTGGCCTTCTCGACAGATCGACAGGTGGCAACAATGGGTATCATTGATGTGCCAATCGTAGATAAAGACCCGGTTACCGAAATAGATCTATATGACACGACCGAGGATATGCTAATTATATCTTATAAAACTCGGGATACTAGTTTCACTGCCGCCACAGACAGCCTTAGGGAATGGAAGAAGAATCTCGGATACCGGGTACATGTCGTTGAAAGAGGAGACTGGACGCCGGAGATAGTCGATAGTATAATTAAATATCACTACAACCACGATCCAAATCTTACGACTGTTCTGATAATGGGTACCCACGGTGTTACGCCATTGAAATATAGGCATCGTTGTCTTACAGACTTATCTTATATGTGCATGGATGGACCAAACGATTCAATTCCGGATGTATCCTATGGCCGAGTTTTAGCGAATTGCGAACAACACGCAAACTGGTATGTGGCAAAAGTCATTAAATACGAAAAAGGATTATACTCATCACCGGAAGTATATAATAAGGCTTTCTTGGCAACAAAATATTGGTCAGATGAACCTAACGGGCGCTTTCTTCCCACACTTGAGGATATACATTCTATTCTTGATAGCTATGGCATAAATGCGCAAAGAATATACACTGCTGACCTGGGCAATTATCCAACTAT
>CAVEDT010000088.1:0-5695 GCA_963614475.1 Roseburia faecis | reverse complement strand
TTTGGTATCCACACTATCAGAATGGAGGTGTCCACACACAGCCCGAACCGATACCTGATTACTTGCGATATCCTAAGTTTGCCTGGGATGGCACGAAATACGACATAATAAATGCGTTTAATAATGGGGTAAATCTTGGTATATATAATGGACATGGTGCGACTGACAGATGGAATGGTTTTACATTCCGTGATGCGGATTGTCGCAACTTTACTTTTACCAATTCAGCACCATTGGTTTTTAGTATTGGATGCAGCACCGCCGACCATACCCGTTATGCCAATTGCATTGCAGCCGAGCTCTTTAGACAAAGCTCTGGCGCAATAGCGGTCATTGCTTCAACGTTCAATACCGTTTTGGGATGGAGCGATGCCTTATTACTTGGCATGATTGATGCAATATGGCCAAATGCTTACAGCTTCGATGGTTGGTCAGATAGCACAATAAGAACACCCGTATACAACTTGTATAACATCTTGAACAGTGGACATTTGCGCCTTGAATTAGACCAGGGAGGAGGCTATTGGAATTGTGGCAACATTACTGATAGATCAGAAACAGATTATAACAGGGAGACGTTCAGTGTTTTTGGAGACCCGACGATTAACTATACAACGAAAGCTCCCACGCCATTTAACACCGTCGCTCTTCTCGCCACGGACAAATATCTAACAATCAACGTGGGCACGCAAGAACTTCCGGCGAAGGCTGTTATAAAGAACTTACGCACTGGCAAATTCACCACACGATCCATAACGTCCGGGGCGCTGGCTCCTGAAAACAAGATTTCAATAACCGGAGATACTTTGGAGATCGTAGTAACCGGACACAACAAAGTCCCTTACCGAGAAATATTCTGTGGCAGCACGCCAATACAGATTTCTAAAGGAAAAATCAAAAGCGTTGTTTACGACCGAACAACACAAAAAGCCACTGTCACATACGCATTAAACGCAAGTGGACATGTGTCATTTGCCGTAACCGACCTCAACAACAACGCAATTCAGGCCACGATTGAAATAACTGAGCAAGAAAACAAACAAATAATTCACTTAACCAATGCACCGACAGGCATCTGCGTTATTTCGATGATGGTTGACGGCGAGGTAGTGGATACATACAAACTACTAAAGCAATAAGGTATGAAACGAACAATAATAATTCTGTTGCTTTTGCTAATAAATGTGGCGACGCAAGTATTTGCGTTCAAGACAGGCCGCACCTATAATGGCAAACCCACATACAATGTCGATGGCATAGAGTATATTGTGGTGATAGATGCTGATGCTGCGACAGGCAAAGTTGATCATACAGGCGCTTACGTGATTCTCTCGGAAGATAAATCTTTGAAATTCTCAGGGAAAATCAACATACCTTCTTCTGTCGTCATCGAAGGAAAGGAGTATAAGGTCGTAATCTTTCATGGACTATCGAATTATGACGAGAACGAGGATTCATCGTTAGAGATAACCTTACCGGAAACCATAAAAAAAATCTGCGGTCTACCCGGCAGAAAGAGAAAAATCAAGAGCATAAACATTCCGACAAGCGTTACCGAACTTTTCGGCTTGACTTACAAACCGGATACGTTGTTTATTCCTAAAACATTGAAGCATTTTGAAGAGCACTTCTTGGTTTCAGCATCTTACATCATCTTTGAAGATGGATTGAAGCAATGCCCATGTCACGGCGTGAGCTGTGATAATGACAGCATAATAATACCGGGCAGTATGGAGATGTGTAATTACTCTCTATCGGCATTAAATCTTGAATATATGAGGATAGCTAAATCTGCCGACACCGCAAAAGTGCCGGTGCTTGGCGAATGCTTTTGCTTAGATTCATATAGAATTAAAACAATTGTTTGCGAATATATGGCTCCGCCTGTAGCCAGCGTTGGAGCCTTCGACCTCGAAAAATCTGAGCAAGACCCGCAGTATCCGGAAATCGACCCGAAAGACCCATATCCATACGGTTACTATCCTACTATGTATGACCGGGCAACGCTGTACGTACCTCAGGAGGCAATAGAGGCATACAAGGCAGACCCGGTATGGGGAAAGTTCGAGAAGATAATGCCCATCAAGGACGGCGTGAATGACGTGACGGCAGACGATGCGCAAATCGTTGCAACCGAATATCATGACCTGTACGGCAGACGTCTCGAAGCGCCGGCCGAGCGCGGCATCACCATCCGCACGGGCGTATACAGCGACGGCACTCGCCGCTGCACCAAGGTCCTGCGCTGATACACCTGATCATATAGATGTAGAAAGCAGAGGCCGTGGGGTATTCCAACGGCCTCTGCCTTGTGCAATATATTGTGTGATATCGGCATCGCGGAGGGGCGATGTTTCTTGAAATATGTCGGGCTGAATAGCGGTCAAAGGCCGAGAGCGCGGCGGATGTCGGTGATGTCGGCCGAAGGGTCATCGTCTGTCTCGGTGAGCAGACGCTGCGGTGGGATAATGCCGACCGTCTCGGGGTTGAAACGTGCGCCCATAGATAGGTACATGCCGTGATCGAGTAGTTGACGTGCCAATTCGGGACGTCCTCTGAATCCGTGGATTATCCATAGCGGAGTGTGTCCGCCGTTGCGCCGCATTACCTCTTTTTGGATTTCGTAAAGACGGTCGTATGCGCCTACGAGATGGACTATCAGCGGCTTGGCCAAATCGTCGGCCATGAATGCCTGACGCCTGAATACGGGCAGTTGCACGTCGATGCTCGGGCCGTGCCGCAGGTCGAGCCCGGCTTCTCCGGCGGCATAGGCGTTGGGCCGTTTGAGCACGCCTTCGAGCCATGACCAAATATCTTCGGTGGCCTTGTTCGCTTCCCACGGGTGTATTCCGGCGCTGAAAAGTGTCGGAGGGCACGGCGGCACGGTACCCAAGGCGATATTTACGACGGCCGAACCGTCATCGCAGCCTTGCCGATGTGTATGGATGTCGGCCGGAACCGGTGTCGGCAGTGGTGGCGGGGTCAGAATTGTTTTCATAACGGATTGCGTTGTACGGCGTGGATAGAGCTTGGGAACAGCGCATTACGGCACGGGGTCGTACCCGCTGCCGCCCCAGGGATGGCAGCGCAGTATGCGGCGTATGGCCAGCCAAAGTCCGCGTATAGGTCCGTGTTTTTTGATGGCTTCGAGCGCGTAGCGGCTACACGTGGGCGTGAAGCGGCAGGACGGCGGAGTAAGTGGCGAGATACATGCGCGGTAAAAGTATATGGGAGCGCACAGCAGCGCAACAAATACGGCTCGGAAGCCGTGTGTGACGGCGCGTACCCCGGCTTTCAGAGTTTGTATCGGTGATTTCACTTGTCTCCGTCCTCGGCGGCGGCAGCTTCGTGGTCGATGGCTGCGGGTATGCTCGGCAGCGCGGCAAGTATGCGGCGTACCGAACCCAGTACTCGCTTGTAAGGCAGGACGCTATCGGCTACGTATATTAGGGCCAATTGGATGTGGCGCTCATCGGCGCGGTCGGGGCGGGGCATAGACAGACGCATGGCTTCGCGGACGCGACGACGCATCTGTACGCGATCGACGCCGTGGCGCAGGCGTCGTTTGGGTATATTGACCATGAAGGCGATATCGGCCTTGGTGTCGTCGCATTGACGCCATACGGCGCGCAACGGGTACGCCAAGGCTTTGCCGATGCCGTCTGTGCCGTCTTTGGCGGTGAACAACGCATCGAGCGTGGTGGTGCCACGCAGTCTTTGGTGTCGTTGCAATGTCAGTGCGGGCATGGTCGCTTGGTCGTAAGTGTGTATAGGAATGGAATTGTCGTGCCGAGTAGGTCACGGCACGACAACGGTGTTGTGCGTGGGGCTTTATTCGGCTGCTCCTTCGTCGTTTATCGAGTCAAGATATCGATTGATGGCCGAGGCCATAGAGGGCGATTCCTTGGTGGGTGCTTCGATATCCAGACGCAGGCCGGCGTCTTTGACGGCGGCGGCGGTGGCGGTGCCGAAGGCGGCGATGACTACATCGCCCTGCTTGAAATCGGGGAAATTCTTGAGCAGCGAATTGATGCCTTGCGGGCTGAAGAACACCAGCATGTCATAATCGAATTTGGTGTCTTCGGGGAATTCGTTGGGCACGGTGCGGTACATCACTGCACGAGCGTAGCGTATCTTGGCGTTGTCCAGCATCTTGGAGTCGTCACCGTTGCTGACGTCGGACACGGCGAGAATGTAGCGTTCGTTCTTGTGTTTGGTGATAAAAGGCATCAAGTCGGCAAGTTTGCCGGTCTTGGCGGAGAAAATCTTGCGTTTGCGGAACACAATATACTTCTGCAGATACAGCGCAATGGTCTCGGTGGTGCAGAAGTACTTCATAGTGTCGGGCATGACGAGACGCATCTCTTCGCATAGGCGGAAGAAATGGTCCACGGCGGTCTTCGCAGTGAAAATGATAGCTGTAAAATCAGGGATGCTGACTTTCTGCTGGCGGAATTCGCGAGCCGAAAGTCCTTCGACTTTGATAAAGGGATGAAAAACCATTTCGACGCCGAATTTTTCGGCGAGATCGTAGTATGGCGACTTCTCGGATGCCGGCTTCGGCTGCGAGATGAGTATCTTTTTGATTTTCACTTGCCTAAATAATTGTTTTGTTGTTATTTATGCACCTACGCTGACTATTTTCAGAGCACAAGAATATAAAAAAATCACGGGTGTGATTTCGAGAGTGCAAAGGTACAAAATAAAGTAAAACGGCGAGGAAATATTAGTGTAAAAAATGCTAAAACCTTTGATAAAAAATGCGATACGCGCCAAGATGTATAACACGGCGGCGATGATGAGCGCCACTCCGGAGGCCGGTGGGTCGAATACGGCGAGGGTCACCGGCATAGTCAGTGCCAAGGCCAGCGGAACTTGCGTGGCGTTGTAGGCTCGCAGCCATGCTTCGCGCTTGTGCGTATCGCCGAAGGCGTATCCCACAATATTGTATCCGGCGAGCATAAAGAGAAAGTATGCTCCGACGGCCAGTGTCAGGAGCAGTGTCGGCACCGTGCCGAGGTCGGCTACGGAGGGTACTGACGACTCCAAGGCTTTGGATAGCAGTATTGTGCAGCAGATGATGAGCAGAGTGTATATTCCGGCGAGGCTCCATCGGTCGGCGGCGTCACGCTCGTCGTAACGTCGGGTGGCGCGTACTCCGGGGCGCAGGTCGTGGCCTATGGAGGAGAGTAGGCGTGAGCCGCGGCGCAGACTGACTATGGCAACGATGACGCCGATGCCGAGCAACGCAGGCATATCTGAATTGGCACCCGGCGGCAGTGGCCGCGGTTCCAGCCCTTTGGTCCATGCCGGGGGCTGTGGCGGGACGGCGGTATGCGTACGCACTTGCTTCTTAGCCGGTTGAGGAACGTAGCAGATGGCCAGGCTGTCGGCCGTGAAGGGCGCGTGTATGTCTTGCATAAGCATGCTGTCGGCCGGGTCGGGACCGATGAATACGGCAGTGTGCGCATCGGTTGCTACATGCTTGGACGTTGAGACCGCAGCGGGCACAGGAATGCGAGGGTTGTTGCTGTGTCCGATATGCTGTATGGTGTCTGTCGTGACCGGCATGTGGCTGTCGCTGCTTTAGAATAAATGATTGTGTGCTGTCTTAGAATGGCACTATGCCCAGAGCTATGTCCGCCGCTTCTTCGGCGGTGGTGGCTACGCGGTACGACTTTTTGTTGCTGTAGGT
>CAVEDT010000087.1:0-6600 GCA_963614475.1 Roseburia faecis | reverse complement strand
GGCTTACGGCTGTATCAAAGCCGGTTGGGGTATCACAACCAACAAATATAGCGTTAAGGACGGCAAGCTCGTCGAAGACGCTACCGCCAATAAGGATGCCCGCTACTGGCTGGGTATGAAGTTCTCCGGCAACGGTATCTACACCTTCCAAGACGGAGATATAGGCAATTCGTCCGCTCCCGCTGCCAAGCCCGAAGGCTCGGCTCTGCTCAACAACATCAGCCCCATCTTCACTACATTCTACGTAGACGAAGAGCATGACCAAATCTACATCTACATCGAAACAGCCGGCAACGAAAAGACACTTGTCAAAGGCGGTGTTTACCGTGTCGATATCGCCAAACTGCTTGACAAGGGCGTCGATACACAGAACTTCGCTGACCTCGACCCGGTTCTCGTAGACGGTTCGCCCGTTAAATTCGAAGGCTCGGCTACCAACGAACACGTCGGTATCAGCCAGTTCAGCGCCGAAGACGGTTACCTCTACTGGTGCTACCGTGCCCCCACAGCCGAAGAAGCAGCTGCTAACGAGGCTCAGGACTATGCTACACAGAGCGGTGGCAAATACTGGTGGGCTGACAAGTACGACGAAGCCAATCCTCTGCACCACAGCGGTATCAAGCGTGTCAAACTTGGCGAAGCCGAACCCAAAGTTGAAATGGTTATTCCCGGCGTCGAAGGTTATGGCTGCGTTCCCGTAGGTTTCGTAGGCAGCTCCGCTGTTAAGGATATCACCAATCCTGCTGTCGAAGTTTCTGCAGCAACAATCACTGTTGCCGGTGGCATCCTCACCGTCAATGCTGATGCTGTTGTAGCCGTATACGATATGTCCGGACTGATGGTGGCTCGCGTAGCAGCTACCGCCGGTCAGGGTATCGATATTGCCAACCTCCCCGCAGGTGCTTACGTAGCAAGCGCCGAACTCGCCAACGGTAAAGTTGCCGTGGCTAAGTTCGTCAAATAAGACATAACAACACCTTTATAAAAAGGGGGCTCCCGAAGTCGGGAGCCCCCTTTTTTAATGTGGAATGTCGAATGTGGAATGTCGAATGTGGAATTGAGTAGCGCCGGATTTTTGTTTGGAAGAATGCCGGATGCGGAAGATGCGGCGGATATGAAGGATGCGGCGGATGCGACGGATTTGGAGCGTGAGAGATATGGAATGGATGGTATTATTGGGAAAAATTTTGGCTAATATGGCATGTGGTGATGGCTGAGTGGTACAACTTTCGACGAAAATATGTAATTTTGTGCCCGAAAAAGATATGAACAAGCCGGTTCTATTGTCCTCAAGACTGCTCGCAGCTATTCTTGTAGGCGTATGCATGTGCCTGTCGGCACCGCGTACGTCTGCTTTTTCGTTGGCTTTGGACTCGGTGGCCGAGTGGGGCAAGTTCCCGCGGTTTTGCGTAAATGTCTATCGCTGGGGCGACCGCTTTTTCAATACATACGACAGCACTTATGTCAAGGGTACGGGTACAAAGTTTAATGTCAAGCTAAAACTTGAATCGTGGTTTGACAATTATAGTTTTCGCTTTACCGAGGACAATGTGCGAATGAACATGATTTCCGATCCCAATACTACGGCCGGCGTATGGTTGACCTATCTGGCTGTATCGGCCGGATATGACTTTAATATCAGTCGACTTTTCGGCGGCGCTAAGACTTCGCGCCGTCGCTGGAATTTCAGACTCAATTGCGCCTTGCTTACGGCCGAACTTTATTGGATAACCAATGATGTGGACACGCGTATAGTGTCTCTAGGCTCGGGCAGCAGTATCAAGCATCCCAATTACCGTTTCTCGGGCTTGGATACAAAGGTCTTCGGCCTGGATACATACTATTATTTCAATAATAAGCGCTATTCGCGAGCTGCGGCGTTCAATTACAGTAAGTTGCAGCAGCGTTCGCAGGGGTCGTGGTTCCTCGGTTTCTCGTATTGGGTACAGGACTACACCTTCAATTTCGGGCAGCTTCCTGAGGATATGCGTTCCCAATTACCCGAGAGTTGGGCGGCAAACGACTACAACTATCATTTGCGTAACAACAATTATGCTTTATGCGGCGGTTACGGCTACAATTGGGTACTCAATAAGCATTGGACCATAGGCGTAAGCGAATCGCCGCTGCTTGGCGTAAAGCACGGACGCGAAAATGACGGCCCGGCCAAAGTCTCTCTGTCGCTGTACAATAGGGCGCAGGCTTCGGCCGTATGGAACAATCGCCGATGGTTTGCCGGAATTATCCTCAGTGCCGAAAACGGTCTGTTTTATAATAAGGAGCACACCTTAATCTCGGGCGTGTTCACCGCCGAGGCTTCCGTCGGCTTCCGTTTCAACATTTGGTGATAGCCGCCACCTTGGTGATATCTGCCATCCTTGATGATAGTCACCATCTTGGCGATTGTCGCCGGTTTATTATGTCTTTGGGTGTCTATACGATGCGCAGGGCGGTCCATTTGCCGTCTTTGCCCGGGATGGCGAGGACGGATATTGTGCTGCCGTCGGGGATGTCCGTGCCGAGCAGTCCTTGGCCTACGTATGCCTTGCCGATGAAGGTGTATGCCTTGCCGGTGGCGCCCACACGACGCTTTACGGTTCCGCTGAATTCTTGTACAAAAGACGGTATGGCGTCAGACACGGATGCTTTCAGAACTTTCCGACCGGCAATTACGGCCTCTATAGCCGTGCCGTCAAGGCATTTATAGGGCAAGTACAGGCGATGCGGGTCAAGTGTGTATCTATTTCCTTCGGCATCCGCCGCCAACCATAGGCGTTTCTTGACGTTCTTTTTGTCCATAGTTTCGCCCGACTTGACAAGTGTCACTTTGGTTGCATCGTCATATAGGTATACATTGGCCTCATCGGCGTGTAGACGTATGAAGTCGCGGCCATCGGCCTCAGCCGTTCCGGCCGGTATACGAGCCGAGACCTTAGTCATAGCCGGCGGAATGTGCCATTTCTGACGTTCGTAGCACTGCCGTACAAGCGCCAATTGCCCGGCGGCGAGGGCATATTCGCCGCGGTTGCACAATTGGTCCGCCAAGTATATGCGAATCTTGCCGATGAAATCCTCCTTGGTTTTGATGCTCAGGGCCATACATGTCAGGGTCAAGCGAATGTCCGTATCATCGACGAGGGCGGCCAGTTCGGCCCAAAGGTAGTAGCGTGAAGCATTATGTTTGAGCAACTTGCGGTATAGGTCTATGGCCTTATCCTTTTGATGGAAATGCAGGTATATTTGTGCGCGTTGGCGCGGCAGGTTTTGATTGTTGTCGAAAGTTTCGAGCGCTTTGTCTATCAGAGACATAAAGTCGTCGGACGGGTCGCGGCCATCGGTCACTATTTCCTTGACGTATACCGTGATAAGCTTCTCGACAAGCGAGGGCAATGAGCCGTGTTCGCTCTTGAATTGTTCCCAATCCTCGGGACGCAGTTTTGCACTGCCGCCCCATAGGTCGAAAAAGTTATGGAGAACGAATTTCAGCGGCGTGGTTCGCTCGATGCGTACGGCCTCGTTCAGTATCAGCGAGTGCAGCAATGATGGCGAAGGTAAGCCGAGTTCGATGTAACGCATCAAGCGATGCTTGCGCTCGACCACGAGGCGTTCCACGTCGTTGTCCGACTGCTGTTTGAGCGAGTAGTATATTATCCAGCCGTAGGCGTTCTTTTGATCCTCGGGCAGTCTGCCATCATCGTATATCGCTGAAACGGTGATGTATGCGCCTTCGCCATTGCCGCTTTTGGCTTGGGCGTACGCTTGCTGTACGAGTCCGCCTGTCGGATTGCTGAAGCGTCGGGCAAGTTCCAGCATCTTGTTGTTGATCTCGTCATTGAGGTCGTGCTTTTGATACAAAAGCTGCATCTGCGCCAAAAACTCCTCCGCCAATTCCGGGTCGTTGTCCTTGGCTGCGGCTTTGGCATTATGATAAAGGCAACGAAATAGATTTCGGGCTTCCCAGAGTCCGGCGTTGGCTTTGTATTCCTTACGGGCAATTTGCAGTGCCTCGAGGTATTCCTGCTTGTCCAGCAGATTTTTGATATCTTGGTATGGCATGGTTGTCTGAGCTAAGACGTGTAATTATGCTATTTTTTGAGAGAGGAGGGGCCGGGCGTTTTCGGTTGTCAGATGCTTTCGCAGAACTTCTTGAGGAGGGTGTCGCTGTCGCCCAAATTGCTTTGGGGCGTCATAAGAGTGTATCGTCCTTTGGCGTTGTACGTAAAGGAGACTACGGCATGTCCGTCGGTGCAAAGATGGTAGACATCCTGATACTGCTTGCGTTCGATATTGACCACCTCGATGCCGAGGGCATCGGCGCATGCGAAGACATGATTGTACATTTGTCGTGCACTTTGGCTGCCTTGGTCGTCAAAGGGTACGTCTATGTGTTCGCATTCAGCCGTGATTGCCGGTAAGCATTTCTGGGCAAAGTCGCCCGAGGATGCATTCATCACCTTCGGCGCTTGGGAATATCCATTATTGCTGTATATCAAACAGAAGCGTGCATACCGGCCCGTGGAGTAGTCGCACAAGGTGATGCGATGTTGGAAATCGGCCGATAGGTCTTCTTCACATTCCAAGCCCAGGTCTCGAGCGGCGCGGCGTACAGCCTCGAAGCGCAGGACTCTGAAGTCGCTACCTTCCGGGACATAAGTCTTGAACTTGCCGCCTTTTGTTATAGGCATCTTTTTCATATTGGCGATGCAGTCCAGCACCGGAGCATTGAACAGCCATAGACGTTTGGAGGCGCGGGTAATGGCCGTGTAGGCCCAACGGAAATAATCTTCGTTATCCTTAGACCCGTTGCGAGACATGTCTACCAGTACATTGGGCCATTCGCCGCCTTGGGCCTTATGACAGGTGAGCGCGTATCCGTATTTGCACAGCAGGCAATTGAAGAACGGGTCGGTACGCAGGGCGTTTTCGAATTCCTCGGTGTGCTTTTTGTCCGACGACAAATCCGGATGGCGAATCTTGAAATCAATGTACAGCGCCGCGGCCAGGTCGTGCCCCAGCGAGGGACTCTCGCTGTCCAGGAAATTGTCAAGGATATAGAATTCCGGGTCATAGATGCTGTCCGAACCGTACAAGCGTACCTTATGAAAGCGCAATGTAACCGGGTGCGTAACCCTATGGCCGTCCTCGAGGAGGCGTTGCGGCACCGGTATGGTGCGCGATATTACTGTCGGACCGTCCGTGCAAGGCTCGATGCGAATTATCGTGCCGTTGAAGAAAATACGCTCGCCATAGTAGTTACGTGAGACTACGAGCGGTTCGCCCGCGACCAGTCGCGGAGCGTTGTCGCCCAGGCGCCGACGGCGTATTTCGACGTTGTAATTGCGAGCATCGGTATTGGAATACGTGACTATGATTTTGTCGAATTCCGAATCGGGGCATCTCATATAGTCATCGGTGATGCTTTTGGATAGGAATACATCGTTGCCGACGGACATGTGCAGGTCCGCGAAACGCTTGGCGTCGATGGCGTCGCGCAGTCTGACGGCATTGTCCATGATGATGCTATTGCTGTCTTGGCGTACGATTTCGCTCAGGACCGCCTCGGTGGTCTTGATGCCGTATTTCTGCGACAAATACTCGGAGGATAGTGCCGGAGATATGGTCATACCCACGGGCGGCAACTGGGCGTAGTCGCCTATGAATACAATCTTGTGGTGACGGATGACAGTGAGCAGGTCGCGCAGGAGATGGCCCGAGCCGAAGATGAAATTGTCGCTCGAGCTAAAATTGTCCGACACCATAGACGCCTCGTCTACAAATATGACGGTGTTGCCGTTGGATGCAAATACTTTGTCCGAGAGTGCAAAATGGAACATGCGTTCGCCCGTGTCTGTCGACTCCGTCTTTCCTTTTTTCTCGTGGTCGGTGTCATCGGCGTTGTTTTGTTTGCTTTCGTCGTCAGAAAGGCGTTCGATCTTGTTCAGACGGTATATGGTGCGGTGTATGGTGGCGGCGGGCAGTCCGGTACGTTTGGCCAGGATGTCGGCGGCGCGACCGGTCGGCGCCATCAGAGAGATATCGGTATCGGCGTTATTGAATTTTCGGCGTACCATGTCCACCATGATACGCGTGATTGTGGTCTTGCCCGTTCCGGCAGCACCTTTGAGGATAAAAGCCTGAGTGCCGTTGCCGTCGAGGAATTTGTCGAAGGCTTCGATAGCGGCCTTCTGCGAGGAAGTGTATTTCAACTCAGCAGTGTATTTCTGTGGAGCAGTGTATTTCTGATTGTCCATGAGGAGTGAAATTAGGTTTTATTGTCATTTAGATGGATTCAAGGCGGCTTTGAGTGCACGTCATGGCAACGTGCTCGGGCCACAAGTGAATAGACTACAAAGGTACGCATTTTTGAGCAAATACGTATGCTTATGTTTAACAAAAAGTTCGAGTAAATTCTTTTTGCCGCAAAAGGGATAAATGGGCCTTGCTCAGTGGCTGTGGTTACGGAAAAAAACACTAAATTTGCAGACGGATACCACATCCGACGCAGCGCCGACCGAGCCTGCAGCGACACAGTTTCCAATAACAGCCCCAATATTACGCCTACAAGCATTATGAGACAAACACCTGCCGCCCGACTGATAC
>CAVEDT010000086.1:3060-6685 GCA_963614475.1 Roseburia faecis | reverse complement strand
GGCACGACCTTCGTTTTGGGCGATATTCCAGGCCCGCTCAATATCGTTTTCAGCCTTTATGACTGATTGGCCGTGTCCGGAGGAACTCATAACAGGCTTGACAACACAAGGCATACCAACGGCTTTGACTGCCGCGTCAAATTCCTCGCGTGTTTCTGCAAACCGATAAGGAGATGTGGGCACGCCAAGGTCTTCGGCGGCAAGGCGACGTATGCCTTCGCGATTCATCGTCAGTGCTGTTGCTTTGGCCGTCGGAGTGACATTATATCCCTCGCTTTCGAGGCGAACAAGTTCGGACGTGGCTATAGCTTCGACCTCCGGAATTATGAAGTTCGGACGCTCGTCTTCAATAACTTTGCGCAATGCCTTGGCGTCAAGCATATTGAATACGTGGCTACGGTGAGCAATCTGCATGGCCGGCGCGTCAGCGTAGCGGTCGCAGGCAACGACATAAATGCCGAAACGTTGTAGTTCGATGGCTACTTCTTTGCCAAGTTCGCCACTTCCGAGCAGTATGGCTTTTTTGCCGACTGCTGTGTTTATTGAACCGATATTTGTCATGTCTCGTAGTGAGGTTTTATGGGAAATATTAACTTATGAGGAATTCTTGTCTTGTGAAATATATACTGCTAAAAATCAAGATAAAACGCTGAGGTAAGCTCGCGGTAATCATCGGTGAACTTGCCGTCCTGTCCGCGTATGGTCAGTGTAGTATGCTCCGCCGCAGCAGTCGATTCACACAAACGTTGTATCTGCCATAGAATTCGGCGAGGTTTTTTGCCCGGGACGGTGATAACATCGCATTGGCGTACTATACGCATTTGCTGCATCGTGGATTCGAATACGATAGTCTGCTCGATTTCGGCCGGGGTCACCATGGCCAAAGAGCCGCCTGGCGCAAGATGCTTTGATGCGTATGATATTAGCGTGACCGGAGAAAGTACTCCGTTACAATGACGTGCCATCGCTCGTGCATTGTCCGGCGAAATCATCCCCGTGGTATAAAACGGTGGATTGCTTATAATCAGATTGGCCGGATATGGCAAAGCGTAGTCTTCGATGCCGGAATGAATGATCGAAACAGATTCTGGCCAATGCGATGCGGCCACGTTGGCCCGGGCACACTCGACTGCATTTTGGTCGCTGTCGATGCCGATGATACGCAGATTGCCTGATGCTCGTTGTGCCACCATTAGAGATATGAGGCCGCTACCCGTACCAACGTCCAGAACAAGTCCTTTGTCCGGAAGTGCTGCCCATGCGCCGAGAAGTACGCCGTCAGTGCCAACCTTCATGGCACAGCCGCTATCATCCAGAGAAAATTCCTTAAAATCAAATGGCATACGGACTACATCATAGTTCGATGTCAAATCTGTCGGCATCCAGGCTTACCGGGAAGCTGCGCCGTAGGTGCTGGAGTGTGTCGCGCGAAAAAGTGGCGCACACTACGGTGGAATTATTGCTTTCGTTGTCTATCGGTTTGCCCATAGGATCGAAAACAAAGGTTTGATTGTCATAGATACCGAAGTCATCGCTACCGCTGCGGTTGGCTCCGACAATGTACGCCTGATTTTCGATGGCACGAGCTTTAAGCAGGTTTTGCCATGCGTACGCACGTGCCTCCGGCCAGTTGGCCGGGACAAGCAGTATGTCGTATCGTAAGCCTTGATTGCGACACCATGCCGGGAAGCGTATGTCATAGCAGATGGCCAAGGCAATGTTCCAGCCACGGTATCTGACGACCGGCGGCATACGGCGTCCGGCCGTGATATATTTGGCCTCTTTGCTGAGTGCAAAGAGGTGGCGTTTGTCGTAATATGTGATTTCGCCCGACGGCTCGACAAATACGGCTCTATTGAATATTTGGTCGCCATCTTTGATAAGTAATGTGCCGCAAATGGCCGCGTTGTATTTTCTTGCCCACTCGGTCATGGCGCCTATAGAGGTGGAATTGTGCCAGTCTTGAGCCACGCGTGCTATCTGCTCGCTGTCTGCGATGTATCCCGTCGAGAATGTTTCGGGGAGGACGATAACATCAGGTATATCGGGTAGCGCTTCGATGGCGGCGGCAGCGGCGAAAATGTTTTCGTCGACGTCGCCCCATGCGATGTTAAGCGAAATCGCGGCTACAGTCAGTCGGTCTTGTAGAGATGGCATATTTTGTCGGGTGTTGTTTTATTGGAGGTTGGGGGAGGAGTCGTTTTCGCTCATTTTGGTGTGCCTTTGGGTATCGTATCCGAGGAACTATTATCAAAATCTTTCGGATGCTTGGCTTGCGAGGCATTATAATAACTCTTTATCGTAGCCATATCCAAGTCATGATCGCCGGAGGCATATATTGAGCGACAGGCCGTTATGCGTTTGTTCTGATAGTCGATGGTGGCAAGTACGATGGGTACGCCGGTGTTATATGCTATACGCAGTATTCCGGTATGCCATTGTGCGGTGCGGCTACGTGTACCTTCAGGTGTAATTGCAATCTGCAACCTATCACGCTGACGCATCATTGTCGATACCTGATCCACCATAGACGGATGTTTGCCTTTATTGCCACGGTATACCGGTATACCGCCCATTGTGCGAAAAATCCATCCTAACGGAGGGAAAAACCAAGTGCTTTTCATCATAAATCCGGCATGGCGACCTATGGCCGCGTATGCCAATTTGCCCATGACGAAATCCCAATTGGAAGTGTGCGGCGCAACGCATATCAAGCATTTAGGATAGTCCGGGACGGAAATGTCCACGGACCATCCCATAAGTCTGAGTATAGCCGAGGCAATAGACATTGACTGTCAATCAGGCCTTTTTGCGCTCTTTGAAGTCCTTGACGATTGCGTCACGTGCCTCTTGAGGCATTGCGGCATTCATTTCCTTTACGATTTCCTGTACTTGGTCACCGAACTCTTTGAGAAGCTTGGCGTATGCTGTTGCGAAGTACTTGGCGCGAGCGGCGTTGTATGCCTTGCGGTTTTCGAAATCTGCGGCAACTTTATCGTAGCATATAGATACATGGGCCACGGAAGTCTCTTGGAGTATGGCAATTTTGCCCACGATTTCAGGAGTCTTTTCCGTGTCAAAACCACGTACACCTGCATTGGCGATAAGGAGTGTTACGGCAAGTTCGCCGCATACGTAGCGGATGTGTTTCTTGAGTTGGCGTTTGTTTGTCATTGCTTAATATCTTTGAGGTGTTGGAGTGTTGTCTAAGATTATGCGTCGGAGTACATCGTAGTTGGGACTGATGCGAATTCTGTGATCTTGTCCGGTCATGAATGTGTTGAGTTGTAAAGGCAAGTCCATAGCGCGTCCCGTGATGGCGTTCATCGCCGTCAGTGATTTGGCCGGGTGGGCGGTGGCGATAAGTAGACCGACTTGTCCGGGGCGTAGGTTGTGTCTTAGTCCGTAATAGGCCATTGCCGTATGCGGATCGCACATATATCCTGTGGCGCGATAGCAACCATTGACGGCCTCGATGATTGCAGCGTCATTGACGCATATGCCGGTAATGTCGCGGCGTATGGCGTCAAAATCGCCGTTGTACAAATCGAGGATTCGAGGTAGATTGGTAGGATCTGCCTTGTCTGTAGCGTAAGCCAGTGTCGGCACAGACGGTCGTCGTGGC
>CAVEDT010000086.1:0-3050 GCA_963614475.1 Roseburia faecis | reverse complement strand
TGGCAATAGATGCCCGGCTGCAAGTGTCTCGTTGAATGCATCATTGGCATTCTCGCATGCCAAGAAATGACTGATTGGAAGTCCAAGACGCTTGCTTATAACGCCGCCGGTGAGGTTGCCGAGGTTGCCGCAAGGCACAGCCGCGACTATTTCGGGCGAACGCTTGTCTGTGCGTTCTAATAGTTGTGCAACTCCGTAGAAGTAATAGAATGTTTCGGGAAGCAGACGTCCGATATTTGCCGAATTGGCACAGGTCATCATTGCCTTGCGTTGCAAAATCGGATCCGAGAGCGCTTGGCGCATAAGCGCGTGGCAGTCGTCGATGCTTCCGTGTACTTCTATGGCATGGATGTTTCCGCCCAGAGTGGTATACTGACGTTCGAGTTGACGGTTTGAACTATTGCGAGGGAACAGAACAAATACGTTTACGGACGACAACGGAGCCATTGCATTGGCTATTGCTCCGGCGGTATTGCCGCACGAGGCCACAATGATGTCAAGTGGCAGCGGCCCGGTCCCGATATGTCTGAGCAGGGACGCCATAAAACGTGCGCCAATATCCTTGAATGTCAATGTCGGTCCTCCGAATAGTTCGAGGACATATATATCGTTGTCGATGCGACGCAGTGGAATATCGAAGTTGATGGTTCGGTCTACCATCTCCTTGAGCGCTTGTGCCGGGATATCGTCGCCAAAAAGGTGAGTGGCAAGTACGTAAGCGATTTCGGAGGCTGTCATGCCTTGGAAATTGCGGAAAAAAGCGTCGGGGATTTGTGGTAGCGAAGCGGGCATATATAGTCCGCCGTCAGGAGCGTGGCTGCATAATACAGCCTGAGCCAAAGTTGCGGCGGGAGAATTGTGTCCGGTGCTTATATATTGCATGGTCGGTGTCTCAAGTATGGATCGGTGACGGATATATATGCCGTGCAATGGTGATGCCCGTCACCGTGTGCGGCGAAATAATACAGCCGTCTTATACTGATGCAAAGATAATGATTTTTTTCGCCATAGGCGGTATCTTTGACCGAGTTTTTACCGCGGAATTTTTGAATGTCGGCGCACATGAACCCGGGACGAGCGGACCGTATTATAGCGTAGCCATATACTTATGCTTGTATTTCAATGCATCAAATGCCGCCAAGGCTTTCGAATTGTCTTGAAATAGAGCATATACCGCTGCGCCCGAACCGGACATTGCCGAATACTCTGCGCCGTATTTGTAGAAGTATTCCTTTAAATCGGCTATAGCCGGGAACAATGGAAATACTGTGCCTTCAAACATGTTGTGAAGTTCGGCACGCCATTGTGAAGGCGGAAGTTTCGTTACGAGTTCGACGGGCGTTGCATCGGGATTTTTGGTTACTCCGGCGTATGCTTGCGCAGTGGAGACGTGGCAACCATCAGGCCGACAGATGACTATGGTGAGACCGTTTAGTGCCGGGACCGAAACTTCGCGCAAGGTCGTTCCGGTGCCCGAAGCCGCCATAGCGTTGTCGTAAACGAAGAACGGACAATCGGCACCGATTGGAGAGACTATCTTTGCCATGTCGTCATTGCTCAAGCCCAACGAAAACAATGTGTTGAGTGCGCGTACAGTGTATGCCGCATCTGCCGACCCGCCGCCCAAGCCGGCACCGGAGGGTATATTCTTCTGCAAGAAAATACGTACAGCCGGAATGTTTGGGTATAACTTCTTGACAGCATTGTAAGCCCGTATGACGAGATTGTCTGCATCGGGACAATCAAGGGCCTCACTGCCATGACATTCCAAAGTCGTGCGTGCCTCGTGTGCAGCCGGTACAATCTCGAGAACATCGCTCCATCCTACAGGTACCATAATCGAATCGATGTCATGGTATCCATCGGGACGTCGTCTTAAGATGTTGAGACCGAGATTGATTTTGGCGTGTGGAAATACGACCATACTTGGTGAGAATTAGTGCGTGAATACGTTTCTAATCTTCTGTGAAGCGATGTTATTCACTGCTTATCTTGATTTCAGTCAGTATTGTGGCGCTTAGTCAAGTTTCAGCACGGCGAGGAAGGCCTTTTGAGGAACTTCGACCGAACCGATTTGCTTCATACGCTTCTTGCCCTTTTTCTGCTTTTCAAGCAACTTACGCTTACGCGAAATATCGCCGCCGTAGCACTTGGCTGTAACGTCCTTACGTACGGCTTTAATGGTCTCGCGTGCAATGATTTTGGCTCCTATGGCTGCTTGGATGGCAATGTCGAATTGCTGGCGGGGTATAAGTTCCTTGAGCTTTTCGCACATACGACGGCCAAAGGTCACAGCGTTGTCTGCGTGCGTGAGGGTGGAAAGTGCATCCACGCTTTCGCCGTTAAGAAGTATATCGAGTTTGACCAAGCGGCTTTCGCGGAAGTCGTGCAGGTGGTAGTCGAAAGATGCGTAGCCTTTGGAGATGCTTTTGAGCTTGTCATAGAAGTCGATTACAATTTCGCCAAGCGGCATATCAAAGGTGAGTTCGAGCCTATTGCCGGAGATGTATTCCTGTTTGATAAGTTCGCCGCGTTTTGACAAACATAAAGTCATTATCGGCCCTATGAAGTCGGAGGTGGTGATTACACTGGCGCGGATATACGGTTCTTCGATATGATCTATCAGTGTAAGGTCAGGCAAGCCTGAAGGGTTGTGCACTTCCGTGACCGCACCTTTTTTATCGTAGACCTTGTATGATACGTTGGGCACGGTGGTGATGACATCCATGTCAAACTCGCGTCCGAGCCTTTCCTGGATTATTTCCATGTGGAGCAGACCCAAAAATCCGCAACGGAAGCCAAAGCCGAGAGCGGCAGATGACTCGGGCGTAAAGGTGAGCGATGCGTCGTTTAGTTGCAGTTTCTCAAGCGATGCACGCAGATTTTCAAAGTCTTCGGTCTCGATGGGATATACGCCGGCGAACACCATGGGCTTGACCTCTTGGAAACCTTCGATGGCTTTGTCGCACGGTCGGGCAACGTGTGTGATGGTGTCGCCCACTTTCACTTCCTTTGATGTCTTGATGCCCGAAATGATGTAACCTACATTT
>CAVEDT010000085.1:0-6738 GCA_963614475.1 Roseburia faecis | reverse complement strand
CAGTATGGCGGTGCCGACGCCGCTCTCACCTGCGCCGAGGATGCTGACACGGCGTATAGCCTTGCCTTGATATATAATTTCTGTCATGGTTGTACTTATGTTATGATATATAGCGTTTTACTATGTTCGATATTTCTTCTATCGTATTTTTGAGTGCCTTATCGAATCTTGAGTGTCACGAAGGTGCACACCGCCAGAATGATGCCTATAATCCAAAATCGAGCCACAATTTTGCTCTCGGGTACGGCCGCCAGCGGGCGCTGTATAAGGGCGTCAATACCGCTGTTGCCGGGCTTCTGGAAATGGTGATGCAGAGGCGTCATCTTGAAGATGCGGCGACCGTGCGAGACCTTGAAATAGGCCACCTGCAAGATTACCGAGAGGTCTTCGACATAGAATATGGCGCACAGCAGCGGCAGCAACAATTCCTTGTGTATCAATATCGCAAAGATAGCGATAATGCCGCCTATGGTAAGGCTGCCCGTATCACCCATAAAGACCTGCGCCGGATAGGCATTGTACCACAGGAAGCCCACGAGAGCACCTATGAACGCGCCCATATATACGACAAGTTCCTCACTGGCCGGGATATACATGATGTCCAGATACGGGGCATAGACGATGCTGGCGCCGAGGTATGCCATAATGGCGAGGGCCACGCCTATGATGGCCGACGTTCCGGTGGCCAGACCGTCAAGGCCGTCCGTAAGGTTGGCGCCGTTGCTGGTGGCCGCCACAAAGAATATCGTGACCAGAACAAAGAGGACCCAGCCACCGGCCTGCGCGCCATCGCCCATCCACGACGTAACCCACGCATAGTCAAAGTTATGATCCTTGACAAACGGTATCGTGGTCACCGGAGCTTTGTGTTCGGCCTGATTCGTAACCGATTGGAGGCTTTGGCGCAATTCCTGCTCCTGAACGTCACGGCGACTGTCGTCCGTGGCTATGGCGGACACCGTCTCGGCCGGGGAGTGTTCGGGCACAGCTGTCATCGAGGGATTGGTGTACATCACCGCGGCCACAATAAGTCCTATAACGACCTGTCCCACAATTTTATACTTACCTTTCATACCCTCTTTATTGTGCTTGCGCAGCTTCTTGTAGTCGTCCAAGAAGCCGATAGCACCCAGCCACAAAGTGGCTCCGATCATCAGCAGCATATATATATTGGAGATTTTGCTCACCAATAAGCACGGAATGACGATGGAAATGATAATGATGACACCGCCCATAGTCGGGGTGCCGGTCTTTTTCATCTGACCTTCAAGGCCCAGGTTGCGTATGATTTCGCCGACTTGCATCTTTTGCAAGCGGTCGATAATTCGGCGACCGATAACGATGGCAATAAGCATAGCCAGCACAAAGGCCACGCCCGTACGGAATGTCACATAGTCGAATAGGCGTGCGCCCGGGACATTGTATTGCTCAAGATAGTTGAAAAGGTAGTAAAACACCGATAGTCTTTATATTAGAAGGTGAATAATCTTTGAAATCCGCGACATAAGCCGAAGCGGTGGCCGCCGTCGGGGAGGGAGAGACGTGGTGTTGCGAAAAGCGATGCCCGTCGACGTTCCCGAAAGCGCACAGAGGTCTTTCGGGACACGTCCGAGACATCGTTATTTCTTGGCGGCGAGGGCGGCACGCACAATTTCGCGGTCGTCCAGGTGTATGCGATGACCGCCTGCAAGTACCTGATAGTCTTCGTGTCCTTTGCCGGCCACCACAATGACGTCGCCGGGCATAGCATCGGCTACGGCCTTGTTTATGGCCTCGGCGCGATCCAGAATGGTGGAAACCTCGCACGGCGAATCGACCGGAACCCCGGCGGCTACGGCATCCGCTATGGTCTTGGGGTCTTCGTCACGCGGATTGTCCGACGTTATGATGATGCTGTCGGAAGCAGCGGCAGCGGCAGCACCCATGAGGGGTCGCTTGCCGTGGTCGCGATTGCCGCCGGCGCCGAAGACTGTCGTGACATGTGCCCGCGGCTCGACGGCACGCACGGCCTCGAGTACATTGGTGATGGCATCGGGCGTATGAGCGTAGTCGACGATGACGGTCACCTTGCCGGAGACGTCGTGGAAGGTCTCGAAACGTCCGGCTACGGGGACAAGCGCGGAGATGACTCGCGCCGCCTCACCGTAGGGCGTACCCAGCAGGGTCAATGCGGCGTATACTGCCAGCAGGTTATAGGCATTGAAGCGTCCCGTGAAGCGCGTGGTGATGTCTGCCGTCACGCCGGGGGCTATAGTCATCTCGGTGCTGCCGAGGTGGCTCTCGATGATGCGGGCGGTGAAATCGGCCGCCGTACGTGTCAGCGAATAGGTCTTCACCGTGGCCATAGTGTTCTGAGTCATCACACTGCCGTTGGGGTCGTCGATATTGGTGAGCGCCCATGCGGTCTTGGGCAGCAGGTCAAAGAAACGTTTCTTGCAGTGCAGATACTCCTGGAAGGTCTTGTGGTAATCCAGGTGGTCGCGAGTGATATTGGTAAAGATGCCGCCGGCAAAATGCAGTCCGGAGGTACGGTTCTGCGCCATACCGTGACTCGACACCTCCATAGCGGCGAAGGTGCAGCCGGCGTCTACCATACGTCGCAACAGCCCGTTGGTTTCCATAGGATCGGGCGTGGTATGCGTCGATGGAATACGCTCATTGTCCACGTAATTGCATACCGTGGACAGCAGTCCGGCACGATGGCCGAGCGCATGAGCGGCTTCCCATAACAACGTGGCAATGGTTGTCTTGCCGTTGGTGCCGGTGACACCCACCAACGTGAGGTGGCGCGAAGGGTCGTCAAACCATGCCGAAGCCAGCAGTCCGAGAGCCACCGAGGAATCGGCCACGCGTATCCAGGCTACATCGCCGGGATGGTCGGTCGGGATGGTCTCGCATACGACGGCTACGGCGCCGGCAGCCAGGGCCTTGGGTATATAGTCGTGTCCGTCGACGGCGGTGCCGCGCACGGCCACAAACATTCCGCCCGGAACGACAGTGCGCGAGTCGGCCGTGAGGCCCTCGATGACGATGTCACGGGAGGCGCCGTCGGCTTCCAGTATCTCTTCTGTGATGATGGCTGTGAGCAGCCTTCCAAGTTTTTTCATCTGCGATATTTTGTATGGCGTTGTATGTTCTGTTATGTTTTATATTCTGTATATCAACTTATTATATTCGGTTGTCGCAAAGCACATGTCGTCATTGCATGGTCAGTTCGACGGTCGCGCCGGCACGTATACGCGTGCCCGCAGCGGGCGACTGCGCCACCACAAGGCCGTTGCCGCGGACTCCGGCACGGTATCCGGCCGCTTCGATAGCATGGACGGCTTGGCGTATGCCCATGCCGCGAACATCGGGAACGGCGCCTTGCGAAGCCTGCTTGGCGGACTTATAGGTCTTCACTCGATTTGTACCGAGAGTCTGTCGCAGCATCGGCATACTCTTCTGTCCCACAGTGTATACCGTGGGGGTGACGGCCTTGTCGTTGGCGGAAGCGTCGGCTCGATAATCGGGCGTATCGCCCAGCAGGCCGCGGGCATTCATCTTAGATGCAATATCGCGCACAATCATTCCGCTGGAGGAGGCGGCCGAGACGGCGGCGGCCGGTTCACCGATTACGACCATGCAAGTGTAGCGCGGCTTGTCTGCCGGGAAGATGCCGCAGAACGAGAAGTTGCGCCACCGACGGTCTTTATATCCGGGCTTGAAATCGGTCTGTCCGGGACGTTTTTCTTTGGCCACGAAGGCCGTTCCGGTTTTTCCGGCTATGGGAACCTCGCTGTCATGCAAGAAGGTGTAAGCGGTACCGCGCTTCTCCGCAACTACGCGACGCAGCATATCCAGAAGGACATGAGCGTTATGACGGCTGCAAATGCTGTCGCGTACGTAGGTAGGCGCAAGGATGCTGTCGCCCACAGCCGTACGGTATCCGCGAATGATGCGCGGACGCACAAAGCGGCCGTCATTGGCAATGGCGTTGTACATGGCGCAAGTGTAAATCGGCGGCACTATGGCTCCGTAACCGAAGGTCTGCTGTACCAGGGTTACCAGTCCGCCGGCCTTGGGGTCTAATGTGGGGTAATACGGAGTGGTCTCGCCGGCGATACCGGTGCCGAGGGGATCGAAGAAGCCCAAGCGCTTCAGGCGTTCACGAAAGCCGTTGGGGTCGTCGGCAAAATGCGGCGCAACCAACTTGGCGATACCGATATTGGAGCTGTATCGCAGTACGTCACGAGCGCTACATTCGTTGGGGTGTCCATGGAATTCATAATTACCGAAACGCCAGTGGCTTGTCGGGTATGGAGTATCGAGATTGCCGACATATCCGTCTTCGAGAGCCACAATCATCGAGATGGTCTTGAGTACCGACCCGGGCTCGATGCCGCGCATAGCGCGATTCATGGATTCTATGATACGGCCGGAGACACTGTCGCGGTCCAGATTGGAAATGGCTTTGATGTCGCCGGTGGCAGTCTCCATAAGTATCACCGTACCCCAACTTGCACGCGTCTTTTCTATCATATCGCTCAGGGCTGTCTCCACGATATCCTGCAAGGTGATGTCTATTGTGGTGATAAGCGTACGGCCACTCACGGCGTTGACGTCCACCCAATTGGTAATCTTATGTGTCAAGGGCACTTTTTTGCACACGCCGGGGGTACCGTACAGCAAGCTGTCAAGGGCATACTCGAGACCCGAGTAGCCGTGTATCTGGCCGTTAGGACGCTGGTTGACACGTCCTATACTGCGCTTGGCCATATCGCCGTAAGGATATTCGCGCTTACTGCGGCCGGTGATTACCAGCCCGTTATAACTCGGATTGGTGCTGTGACGGAAGAACGGAAATTTGCGCAGTTGTTCGCTCTGTTCGTAGGTGATATCACGCAGGAACACGAAGTAGGAACTGCGTTTGGTCTTGTCACGGTCTAACTGACTCTCGAATTTGTCACGCCATTGCTGTGCGCTGTTCTGCGGAAAGAACATCGCCATAGTGTCGCATAAGGCGGCCATATCCTGACGCATGCGCTTGGTCATAAAGCGCGAGGCCTTGAAATCTATAGCCGCATCGTAAGTTATGACATTTGTGGCCAAGATGCTACCATCGCACGCCAAGATATCACCTCGTATGGGTTGTATGGTATCGATACGCTGTAAGTCCCTATTGGCCTTATCGTTCCACTTGTCCGCATCGATGATTGTGGTACGTGTCAACGACCATCCGGAAGCAATAGCAAAAGCGACTATGAAGGTTGCCACAACTCCATAGCGCGCCATGATTCGGGTGCGGCGCGAAAATTTGCTTTCTTCCGGCGTTTTCTTCTTAACCATTTGATTAAAGTTTTTGAGGTTTGAGATTTATGAGGATTGATATTCTTGGCAAAAAAGCCTGTATTTGGCGCGGTAATGCTTTGGGGGTTGTGGAATAGGTTTTATGTTGTGTCTCTAAAAATTTTTTATACCTCGATTGGCTGTCATCGCTCCTTGAGGTCGGAGGCCGGCAACGTATATGGCGGCTTCTCTCGTATGCCCAATCCGGGGCGCACGCTGTCGGCCAAGGAGGTCATAGCGCTTTCGCGTGTACGACTCATGTATATCATGTGCTGACGGATGCTCTCGGTCTTGGCCACTTCGAGTTTATTGGACAGCTTGCGTATATCCTCCATGCCCACCTGGCACTGGTACTTGGTGGCAATAAAAACCAATATCAGGAACAACCCGACAAAGATCTTCACCTTATTGCGATTGAGGAAGTCGCTGGACACCATCGACCCCCAAAAGAAGCGATGCACCAATTTGACTTTGGGCTTGTCCGCCTTGGCGTTTTTGGAAAGTGCGCTCATATCTTCTTAGTTTCTATAGGGGTGAACGACGCGGCACGCAGATGGGCACTGCGGCTGCGCGGATTGCGAGCCACTTCTTCGGCATCGGGGGCTATGGCCTTGGATGTCACCGGGCGCAGGGGCGCTTGGACGTTACCGTAGATATCCTTGTCGACCTTACCCTCGAAATTGCCGGCGCGCATAAAGTTCTTGACCAAACGATCTTCGAGACTGTGATAGGTGATGATAGCCAGACGTCCGCCGGGACGCAGCACGCGCAACGAGTCGCTGAGCAGATGTCGCAGAGCCGACATCTCGTCATTGACAACAATGCGTAGGGCTTGGTATACCTGAGCCAGTTCCTTACGGGCTCGCGCCGGATTCAGTAGCGGCGTGACGGCACGCATCAGGTCGCCGCTGGTACGCAACGGGGCGACCCCACGGGCACGCACGATGGCCGCAGCCACGGCGCCGGGGCGATTGACTTCGCCGTAAAGGCGCAGGATGTCAGCCAAAGCTCCCTGCTCGTAAGTATTGAGGATATCCGCAGCCGTCACCGGAGCCGTACGGGTCATGCGCATATCCAGTGGTGCATCGTCATCGCGGAAGGTAAATCCGCGCTCGGCATCGTCAAAATGATGGAAGCTGACGCCGAGGTCGGCAAGAATACCGTCGACACTGCCCTCGGGCGTGTCTATGGCCAAGCCTTGGTACTGGAGATGGCACAGAAGATAACGAAAGTTGCCGAGAATCATCGTAAATCTGCTATCGTCCATAGGCGCGGTAGCCATAGCATCGATGTCGCGATCGAAGGAGTAAAGCCGTCCTTCGGGCCCGAGACGGCGCAAAATTTCGCGCGTATGTCCGGCGCCGCCGAGCGTCACATCGACATATACTCCGTCGGGACGCACGTCAAGAG
>CAVEDT010000084.1:0-6786 GCA_963614475.1 Roseburia faecis | reverse complement strand
ATGCTATCCTGAGCCTTGGCCATCTCCTCGGGGTCGGGATACAACTGCATCAGCGACTTGTTCTTGAGGTTGCGGGTCTTGTAAATTTCGCCCTCATACATATTCAGGGTGAAATAGTCGTCGTAGGTGCAGGTGGGCAGGTTGTTGTCATCGCTGGTGAAAATGTGCTGCTGAGCAAGCCAGGGGCGCAGGTCGGCAAACTTGACCCAGAACATGGGATACTTGACGGCCTCACCGCCGAAGTCGCCGCTGCGGTGCAGCACCGGGCAGATGGCTTCGACGATGGTACGCATACGGTTGTTGCGCGTGTCAAATTCCCAGCGTTCGATGATGTAGTACGACAGCACCTCGTTGGTGGGCACGTCAGCCTCCTGAATTGTAAAGCGGGGATTGCGCTCGGTACTGCCTTTGGCGTCTGTATATATTATATGGAAGCGGTCGAGCAGGTCGCGCACCTTGACTTGGTACTGCTCGGTGAAAATTTCGCGACCGTCGAGGTACTCGTAGGCGTGTATCTGGTTGTTGGCCAATAGTCGCATGATTATGCGGAAGAGGTTTTCCTGCCCATCGATGTTTTCTTCGGGGAAGTACAGCGGAGCGTTTTTGTCCTTATCGAGGTCCAATTGGCGATAAATTATGCGCATCCATTGGCGGTCGGCGTCGGTGATATTGGCGCCGGCATCTTCGTAGAAAGCCTGCTGACGCTGTGTAACTTGCGGGCCGTTGGTTTCGCCTTGTCCGTGGCGTGTGCGCGGTCCTGATGTACGGCGTTGCACGGCCGTGGATGTTGACTGGTCCTGGGCATCGGCTTCGGGTCCCTGTGCGAGGGCGAGGGCGGCCAGTGCGAAGGCGCATATTGCGGTACGGTATATGGTTTTCATCGTGTGTGAATTATTTTGTCGATGTGAGTGGTGCGTCATCCGTGGTGCGTCATCCGATGATTACTTCCATGGGCGAAAGGTCACGTGTAATTCCGTCGGGGCCTTTGGCCTTGATACGTGAGATATAGAAGCGGTTGCCTCGGCGCAGGCGCTGGAATGCCTGCTTCTGGCGCGGCGAGAATTGAGCTCCGGCGGAGACTTCGGGGATGGCGTTGCCCATAGAGTCGAAGATGACTGTCTCGAAGGACAGTACCGTGAACGGGGTGTCCAGCAGTCCATCGTCTATGGCTGCGGAGAGGCCGTTGGCGGCCAGCAGCAAGGTCTTCGAGAAGGGGCGTCCGCCTTTGTAGTGGTCGCTGTTGCCCTTGCTGTCGGTGAAGGCTATGAAGGCCGTCGGGTCGGGCAGACGACGTATGCGGAAGGATGTCGTGCCCACTTGAGTGGAGCGTCCATCGATGGTAGCGGTGACGGTGACAACGGCGGTATTACCGGGCGCTGCCGTGGGGCGAGCCACCCAATGGTCGCCGCTGCGTTGCAGAGTGCCGCCGCTCATAGAGGCGCTGATGCCGTCCATAGGCACGCCGGGGACGGAGATGCTTATGGGGTTGTTGATGCCGGCATACAGGACGTTCATCATCGTGGCCGAGACGGTGGCCATAGGCTCGATGACGGTGTACTCGCTGGCGAAGTCGTGACGGGTGACGGTTCCGTCGCCGTGGGGCACTTCGAGGTATCCTTTGTAGGTAAACTTGCCGGCCGTGCCGACGGTGGTGGTGAAGTGTCCGTCAGCCAACTGGCGACCGTTGACGAATATGCGCGGACGTGCCGTGGTGTCTACGGCGGCCAGGACGATGTCGGCGCTGTATTGTCCGCCGCGCATGACCATACGCGAGTTGGGGATGACGAGGGCATCGAGTTTATTGACGCGAACGTCACCGGCGTCCACCTGGGCCAACAGCGAGTTGAGTGCTTCGCCTTCGGCGTACAACAGGTCGTTCTGGATCTTGGTAAGTATGGTGACAGCGGCTACTACGGGCTGCTGGTCAAACTTGGCTTCTTCCCACAGCTGCGGAGTGAGCTGGCCTTGGCGCTTGACCGGAGCGGTGGACAGGGCGTCTTTGACAGTAGCGGCTTTGGCCGGGTCCTGAATCTGCGCGGTGATAAATTTGCGGTAGTTATCGATGCTTTGGCGCAGGCGTCGTCCGTTCGAACTTCCGGGTGCCAGCATGACTACACTGGCGCTTTCGAGGTCGTCGCGAGCTTCTATCTTGTCGGGGTTGCCCTGGGGGCCGTCGGCCTTGCGGACTATGGCCAGTTTGAGCGAGTCTACCATGGCGACCATTTGGTTGGTGGCCTGACGCACTTGGGCGGCACGGTCCAACCATACCGAACCTTTGTCGGGGTTTTGTGCTGCAAAGGCTTCGAGCGAGCGGAAGATGTCCGCGTTGCGTCGACTGACGTTGGCATTGGAGCGCGTCAGCCCTTCGTGTACCTGTGTAAAGCCGTCCAGGACGTCTGACGAGACGTTGAGGGCGAGCATAGCCGTCAAGACGATATACATCAAGTTTATCATCTTCTGGCGTGGCGACAGGCGTGTATTGTTTGCTCCCATTTAGGTGTTTGGGTGGTGGTTTATCGGGTGTGGTGGTGGTTGGTTATAATGGCTGTTATAGCTATACCGGCTTTGTAGGTCGGCTTATTGTTGCGGCGCTGCGGGTTGCTGAGACTGCGCGGCAGTGGCGGCGGCCTGTGCGGCGGCTGCGGGGTTGTACATATTGATGGTCATGGCGGTGATCATCTTTTCGTACACGGCGTTGAGCTGCTGCATGTAGCGAGCCATCTTCTCGGTTTCCTCGCAGTAGCGGCTGCTTTGGCTGGCGCTCTTCTCGTACATGTCGCGGATGTCCTTGATGCCTTGGTTGACGCGGTCTATCGAGTCAAGCTGCGAGGATATACTGCGCAGTTGTATCTCGTAGATGGTATTGAGGCCCTGAATATTGTGGCTCAGGTCGCCCATTTGCTGTACATAGCCCTGGGACGAGCGCGTGATGTTCTCGGAATTTTCGGTGATGGCGCGATAGCTTTCGAGCAGTATCTCGGAGACCTTATTGAGAGCCTCGGTGGACTGCTGGAGTTGTTGCATCTGCGCGGTGGTGGCGGCCATCTGCTCGATATAAGCCTGAGTGGCCGAAGCGACGTCTGCGGGTGCTTGCGGTTGGTCGGCTGCGGGTTGGGTCGGCACTGCCGCCACGGGTTGTCCGCCCTGATATTGGCCACCTACATACACGACGCCTGTGACGCCTGCGGCGGATGCCTCGGCAGCCGTATCGGCGGCTTCGTCTTCGGCGGCGAGGGGCAGCGGCGTCTCAGCATCTTCGTCTCGGTCTTCGCTGTCCAGTTGGGGGTAAACTTTCTCCCAATTGTATTCGCGCGGCGGACGGTCGAATGCTGTGAGTACGAACATCAGGACCTCGGTGCCCATACCGATGGACAGCAGCATATTACCACCGGGGAGGTGGAGGATTTTGAAGAGTGCGCCCCAGATGACGACGGCGGCGCCGATGGAGTATGCAAAGTTGAAGAAGCGCTGGCCTTTGGTGCTTGAAATCCAAGCGCCGACGCCTTTCTTATATTTTTTCAGTTTGACCATAGCGTGGTGTACTGTAT
This sequence comes from Roseburia faecis, assembly GCA_963614475.1. Lineage (GTDB taxonomy): Bacteria > Bacteroidota > Bacteroidia > Bacteroidales > Muribaculaceae > CAG-873. Next base: position 3,238 of record CAVEDT010000084.1, on the reverse strand, counting down.
TGGTTTTTTGGTGTCTTTTTGGAATTTATGGGGAAATATGAGCGCGATGGGCTGTTGTCCGCCGCGGTCGTTATTTCTTGGTGTGGGCCTTGGTGCCGCGGGCAAATCCTATCTGCGAGCGCACGCACCGGAATCCGATGTACGAGCGTTGTTCGTTTTGGAATTCCCACATGCGGAGGTCGCTGCGGATGTTGTGAGCGACATCTTTCCACGATCCGCCGCGTACGATTTTGCGTTTGAGGCGATACGGGTCTTCCTTGGCGGCGTTGTAACGGTATTCGGGGTTGAGGTCGTTGGTGATTTTGCCGACACTCTCGGTGTAAGCCGTGGAGGTCCATTCGCTGACGTTGCCGGCCATATCGTAGAGGCCGAAGTCGTTGGGGGCGTAAGTACCTACGCGCGAGGTAATGACGTGTCCGTCCTTGACGTAATTACCCTCCTGAGGCTTGAAGTTGGCATAGAAGCAGCCCTTGTCGTCGCTCATGGTGAGGTCTCCGTCCCAGGGATACATATTTTCGTTGACGCCGGCGCGTGCCGCATATTCCCATTCGGCATCGGTGGGCAGGCGATAAGGCTCGACATACACGCCTTCTTTGCCCAAGGCGCGGCGCAGGTAGTCGGTACGCCAGTTGCAGAAGGCGTTGGCCTGTTCCCAGCTGACGCCGACCACGGGATAGTCCGAGTATCCGCCGTGAGCGAAGTACATACGCACGTAGGGTTCGTTGTAGGCGTTTTCGAAGTCGTTGACCCATGCCGTGGTGTCGGGGTAGACGTTGACGATATAGGTATTCAGGAAGTCATAGTCGCCGGTGAGACCGCGAGTGATGGTTTCGCGCACAATCTGACCTTCGTCGTTGAAGTATGCCGTATCCTTGGAGATGACGGGTACATCGGTGGGCGTGGGCACATCGGTATTGTATATACGGCGAGTGGGGTCCAGGCGATTTTTGCGCTTGGCGGCCTCGGTATGGTTGTATATTTCGTAGCGATAGTTGAGCTGCGTAGGATCAAGCTCGCGCACTCCGGTGATGGGATTGGTGCGGTATACGCTTTCGATGGCACGTTGCTCGTCCTCGTTGGGGTTGCGCCAGGGTATGGCTTTATTCCAATTTAGGTGGGGCTTGACGGGATTGCCTTGGCGGTCTTCTTCGATTTTGAATTCCTCGTTGCCGCCGTATGCCGGGTCGGCAAGACGTTCGCGGATGATGGAGTCGCGCACCCAGAATACAAATTGCTTGTACTTGGCGTTGGTGATTTCGGTCTCGTCCATCCAGAATCCGTCGACGCTGATACCGCGTGCATCGGCGGGGAGATTCCATGCGCTATCGGCTTTTTGCACGCCTACTTCCATGGAACCGCGGTCGATGAGCACCATTCCGTAGGGGGTCGGTTCGGTCCACGAGGTGCCGCCCACTCCGGTGACTTCGCCTCCGGCGGCACTGCGCGAGCCGGTGGCGCAAGCGCCCAGGGCCACGGCCAGGGCCGCGGTCGACAGAGCTATGATTGTCTTGGTTGGTTTGTCCATATTATGGTGTATGTGGTAATGCTATATAGTATCTCTTGTGGTGTCTTATGTCTCTTAGGTGTCGTCACATCAGGCGTATAGCCTTGTGTCGGTAGGGGTTCTTGGCGCCGAGGTTTAGCTTGAGGCTGTATCCGGCGGTGATTTCGTGGCTGCCGGACGAGGCCTTGGCTATGGCGCTGGTGGGATAGTCGTAGGAGTACTCGATGAAGAACCCCTTGAATTTTGCGCCAACCACGGCGTAGGCCGCATCGTTATAGCGATAGCCCACACCGAAAGTCAGGAATTTGCCGTAGGAAGCACGCGCGGTGACTTCGGCGGTATAGAACGTGAAGTCGGTGCGCACAAGCATCGACGGCATCAATTCAAATAACGTATTTTTCAGCGGAATATTGCTTCCGGCCATGAAATAGAGCGTGCGCCCGGTCTTGAATTCGTAGATGTTTTTGGCCGTGGCATCGCCGGCGTCGTTGCTCAGCGTCACCGTCGGGGCAGTCAGGTGGCTGCACGATATACCGGCCCAGAATTTGGGGTGCTGATACCAAATGCCGGCGCTGACATCGAAAGCGGTGCCGTGAAGGTCTTGCGTAGGTATGCCGTCGTCGGTACCCTGGTGGTAATCGTCTTCGTCGGGCAGGTAGACTTTGGTGCCTTGGAAGGACTGATCGTACATGCCCAGGGCTACGCCGCCGGTGAATTCTCCGCCCCATTTCTTGAACTTATATCCTATCTGGGCGTGCAGATTGAGCGTGCGGTATAGGCCGATGCTTTCCTGCGAGATGACCACGCCCGTACCGAAGCGCTTGCCCAGAAATTTGAAGGGCATATCGGCGGTGGCGGCGAAGGTCTTGGGGGCATTGTCTATGCCGAGCCATTGCAAGCGTGCGCCGCCGCGTATGCGCAGGTAGTCGGTCTGGCCGACGGCGGCGGGGTTGTAATATGTCGGGACGTTGTAGTACTGCGTGAAGGTGGCATCGGTCTGCGCGGCCGCCTTAGTGCACGGACACAGCAGCAGTGCCGCCGCCATCAGACGCAGGCACCGACGTCGCAATTGTGTATTATATGTCTCGTGGCCGGTCATTCAAAGTAGAATGTGAGGACTATCATTTTGGACGTCGCTTTTTTCAGCGCGTTCGTAAACTTGAGTTTCTGCGGATCATCGGCCAGGTCGGGGCGGTCGTGCTGCAGCACATCGGTGAGGCCTATGCAGAATTTTATCTCGGGATTGAGTTTGAAGTACGGCAGATAGAAGTCGCAGCCGAAGCCGACACTGAGGTAGCAGTCTGTGCTTTTGAGCTTGAGTGCCTCGTTGCGCTTCTTGGACACATCGAAGGCGGGCATGACACCCACCACGCCGTAGGGGCGAGCATTGCGGTAGCGCTTCGATGCGAATTTCAGGTCTATAGGTGCGACCACATAGGCGCTCTTGAGATTTAGGCGCTCTTCGCCGCCTTCGCCGGTGACGTCAATCATACGGATGTCGCGGTTGCCGAAGTACATACCGGGAGACAGTCGCAGACTGAACCACTCGTTCAGTCGCAGGTCAAAAAGGCCGTTGACACAAAATCCGGGCGAAAAGGACGGCTCTTCCATATACCAGGTCTGGCCGTCTTCGGTGGCTACGCCGTTATGTGTAAATTTGAGATCCTGAGTATGCAGACCCACCGAAAAGCCTAAATGCCAGCGACGCAGGTCGGCATACGGGCGATTGAGCAC
>CAVEDT010000083.1:0-6786 GCA_963614475.1 Roseburia faecis | reverse complement strand
CGCGCCACGTTCGGGACGTGGAGGTCGGAAGTTCGAGTCTTCTCACCCCGACAATAGTTGCTTGCAAGACGTTTGCAGGCAACTATTTTTTTGTATAGGGGCGTGCATCCGATGGCCGCAGATTATAACAGCGAAAAAATAGCGACGAAACCCGGAAGGCTCGCCGCTATATATATAAGGATAGTATTTTATGAAGGGCAAATTAAGTTGCTTAATCTCAGTCGGTTTTTTAAGTTGCCGAATGTCGGACTTACTTGACTGCTACTTTGACCGTAGTGCCGGCAGTACGTACGATGTATATTCCGTGCGAAGGAGTGTCTATTGATGTCGCCGGACCGTTGTAGATACGTTTGCCGTCGATGGAATATACTTCCACGGGTGTGCCGTCTTCGATGCCGTCAACGATGATTTGGCCATTGGAGACGTATATCTTGGTGTTGTTGTCGGTGACGTCCTCGACGCCTTCACTGCGTTTTTTCCCCACGATGCGCTTGAACCTTCCCCAATTCTTATGGTTCTTGTATGCGGATACAGAGCCGGTGGGAACGTATAGTGTGGAGCGGTTGTATGTGGCGGTGGTCACGAAGCCGCTGTCTTCGACATCCGGGGGTGTGGTTGCCCAGCATTCGATGAAGTCCCAGGTCTTCTCATTGCTAAGGAGTGCCTGGCCGTTTAGCGTCTTCATTGTCGAGGGAAGGGTGATGGAGTTGATTTCCGGAATGTTAAAGAGCGCGTGCGCCGAGCGGATTATGGTTACGCCTTCGGGAATGTCGAGATGTGTGACAGGGTGGTTTTTGTCGCCCAAGTAGATTTTGGAGTAGTAGCAGGTGGGAGATGAGGTGGGCCAGTAGCCGGCAGTGTCAGATGTCTTAAATTTGGCTTGGACAAATGTCGCTATATCGCGGATGACGATGTCTCGTTGGCTGAAATAGGCAGTGTTCCAGAATGCGCCCTCGCCGAATTCGGCGACAGACTTGCCGATGGTGATGTCGGCGAGGTCGTAGCATGCGCGGAAAGCGAGGTTGTCGATGTCTTCGCAGGCATCGTTGATTACTACCTTTTTAAGGCTGGAGCAGAGCTCGAAAGCCATAAGTCCGATAGATGTGTTTGTTTCGGGAAGGATAAACTCCGGCCCTAAGCTTGAGCACTCTTTGAAGAAGCGCTGGGGTATCCACTTGATACCCGGAAACAGTTTGACCGATTTCAGGCTTAGACATTTTTCGAACATTTGCGTGCTAACGTAGTCGGTTTTATCCGGGAATGTGAAGCTTTCCAATGACTCACATCCATAGAAAGCACCATAGTTGAATTGTATAGGATTGTATTGGCTCTCGAAGACTACCTCTTTCACTTTTGAGCAGCCTCGAAATGCGTATGCGCCAACACTTCTTACGCCTTTTTTGAAGACGATTTTGACAATGTCCTTGCCCCATGGTCCTCCGTATGGCTCTGTAGTGTATCTTTCCATAGCGCCTGTGGATCCCTTGGCGCCTTCAGTCCATTGGCCGGATAGAGTCAATACCCCGTTGGCATCGACACTCCATGACACAGTCTTTTCATAGCCGGTGGTGCCGCAATATCCCGAAGTGGGGGTTACGGCGTAAGCCGGTACGGACGAAAGTATTGCCGCAAAGGCGGAGACTGCGAGTAGGGTTTTTAGTTTCATACGCGTGCTGTGTATTTTTATCTGTGGGTAATCACGTAATTTGACGGTGGCGCCATCTGGTGGAGCAAGAAGCATCCGGCAAACACCGAGGCAAAGGTAATAAGAGCTGCTTGATGCCGCCAAATTCTGAAAGATATGGTTTTTGTCCGACAAAAAACATACCTATTTTTCCGCTAACGAGGACCCATGAGCTGACGTTTAGCGGAAAAAACACAAGGCCGACGCCTTGTGGCGCCGGCCTTGTGCCGTATCGGGATGTGCTCGGATGATTAGTCCGGCATCATTGTCAGTTGCAGACGATTTGCACCGGGTATGACGGTCTTGGCCCAGTTGGCAAGGCTTTGCGGGGTCATAGCCTTAACCGTGGCCGGGAAATCGGCGTTGAGGTCTTGTCCGTAGAAGTCGATACCACGAAGGACGCTCATCCAATATCCGTTGTCGCGCTGTGCTTCGTTCCAGTTTTTGAGCATATAGTTGCGAGCCTGATCGACGGCTTCCTGCGAGATGTTGGCCGGATCGCAGAGGCTCTTGACGATGCTGTCTACGATGTCCATCGTTTCCTTGGCGTTTTCGGGTGCTACGCGGACATATACCGGCATGATGAAATACTCGCGGCCGTCACCGTTGAGGTGCGACGGAATGCCCATGTGTGTCTTGACACCGTAAGTCCATCCGCGTTTTTCGCGCAGTTCCTTGCGCAGGAGATTTCCGGCTACCGAACCCAGAGCACGGCTGGCTACCATAGAGTTGATGTCCCAATGCGAGTTGTTGTTATAGAAGGTGTAGCATATAGCTTGCTTGACTTCGGCGGGGTGGTGCAGTACCTTGGTGACTTGGCCTTGGACGTATCCCAGTCCGACGTTGCCTTCCTTCTCGGGATGCTTGGCGCGTGCGCCCGAAGGCAGCGATGCCAGATATTTGCATACCAACGGACGGATGCTGTCGAGGTCGAACTTGCCTACAATGTAGAAAGTGAAGTCGCCCATATCGTCGAAGCGCTCATGGTACAGTTGCATGATTTTGTCGTAGTCCACGTCCTTGAGGTCGCCGGCGCGGAGTTTGCGCTCGAGGGGATGGTCACGGAACACGTTAGAGTGTATCGAGTCGCCCATGGCGTAGGTGATGTTGTTGCGGTTGCCTTCGAGTTTGATGCGCTGGTTTTCGATAGCGGCGGTGAATGCGGCTTCGTCCTTGCGCGCGCCTGTGGCCTTAAGGTACAGCACTTGGAAGGCTGTCTCGAGAGATGCCGGAGTAGTGCCCACGCCGAGTGTTTCCTCGTTCTTGTCGATAGCGATGACGCTCTTGATGTTGGTTCCGGCAAGGCGTTTGCGCAGGGCTGTGGCGTTGAATTCGCCGAAGGCGCCGGCTCCGATAATTTCGTTGGCCATCTTGTAGTTGGCGAACATTGCCGGGTCATATTTGGCAGCAAAACCGCCGGTGCTGTAGCCCTGTATGGTTACGCGGTCGGGGTTGTAGTCTGTGGGCATGAGCACCACGTTGATGCCGTTGGACAGCTTCCAGCGACGGCTGTTGTACGGGCCTGCGGAATCCTTGACGATTTTGCCGGCTTTGGGCTGCTTGGCCAGGAGCGGGGCGTCCACCACCTTGTCCACCCAGGGAGTGAGAGCGGCTGTGTCCACTCCGGTCCAAGCGTTTACGAGGCTTTGCTCGATGGAAGCGTTGGCGGTGCTGTCCGTTCCGGGGATGTAAGCCAACATGGTGACATTGGCGTTGTCATCGCGGATGATGCTACGCAGATAGGCTGTCACCTCGTCCGTGGTGATGGAAGCGAGGACGCCGCGAAGCATCTTGTGGCGAGCTACGGCATCGGGCATTGCGCCTCCGTCGAGGTAGTTGCGTACATATCGGCGGGCATATTCGGTATTAGTGACCTTGTTGCGGGTGGCAAAGCGCGAGTCCTCGTCGGCGCGGAAGTCGGTCTTGGCGCGCACCAGTTCCGACTCGGCAAAGCCCAGGCGCGCAGCACGTTTCAGTTCGGTGGCCCATTGGCTCATGGCCTCGGCTTGGCGTCCGGGACGAGCCACGGCACGCATCAGCAGCGCCGGGGTGCTGCGTACCAGCATCATCGTATTATCGCCTATGCCGAGGTTGGTGAACGGGGCGTCCGCGCGGCTTTCGATTTCGTTAAGACGGTCGGCGAGCATCGAGGTGAGCAGTGATGACACCACTTCACGGCGCAGGCCGGCTATGGTGAGTGCGCTGTCGGCCGAAAGGTCGCTGTGCTTGATATACAGCATCAGCATCGGGGTGGGCTGTTCGCCGTCATTGACGGCCACGGCTATGGGCTTGGGGTTGGATGGCAGCGGGGTGGGCGTGAAGCGAGCATCTTCGCGCAGAGGCACATCGGCCCACAGGCGTTCGATTTCGGAGATGACGTGTTGGGGATTGATGTCGCCCACGACGATGACACATTGATTGACCGGATGATACCAGCGATCGTAGAAAGCTCGGAGGGTATCTGTCGGGAAATTCTCCACGACCGACATCAAGCCTATAGGCAGACGGTTGCCGTAGTTGCTTCCGGCAAGTATGCGCGGAGCTGCACGCTCTATCAGTCGGTTTGAGGCCTGAGAGTGGCGCTGACGCCATTCGCCGACGATGACGCCGCGTTCCTCGTTGATGTCCTTATCGTCGAGGGTGACATCGCGGCTCCAGTCGCGCAGTATCAGCAGACACGAGTCCAGTGCTGTAGTACGTTGCGAAGGCACTGAGCAAATGTTGTATACCGTCTCGTCCGTGGAGGTGTAGGCGTTGAGGTTGGCGCCGAATTTGACTCCGAGGCCTTGTAGATATTCAATGAGCGAATTGCCCGGAAAATGACGCGTGCCGTTGAAACACATATGCTCCAAGAAGTGGGCAAGGCCGCGTTGCGACTCGGATTCGTTGACCGAACCGACGCGTTGGGCAATGTAGAAATCGACCTGTCCGGCGGGTTCGCTGTTTGCTCGGACATAGTATGTCAGGCCGTTGGGCAAAGTGCCGCGGTGTACCGCAGTGTCCAACGGCAGCGGGCGCAGGGTGGCCCATGCGGATGCCGAGATGAGTACGGCGGCGGCCGGCATCAGGATTTTTTTCGAAAAGATGTTCATAATTACGTATCGAGTAAAGTTCTGTTAAGGTGTTCTGTGTTCGGTTTGCCCGTCAAAAAGCGAGCGTGAGTGCGGCTTCGATGGCATCGCTGTCGGCTTGTAGCCCGTTGTAATGGCTGTGCGCATATTGTACTCGGGGGCGTAGAGCGAGACGTCCTACCGGAATTGTTACGGCAACGGCGACATTGAAGGCTGATGAGCCGGCCGCAGTGACGTCGTATTGCGACATCGTAAGTTTGCGCAGGCTATTGGGCGCATTGGTAACCGTGTGCTCGAAATTCGAGGATAAATTGGGCGCGATATTTCCGCCGATTGACAGGTGTCCGATTATGCGACCTTTTAAAGGTATGGATGCGCCGAGGTCGATGGCGGTAATCCATTGTTCGGCTGACATTTTCTGCCTTGGACTTAGATATAGCTGCATCGAACGTCGGTAGCCGGAGGCAAGCCGAGCGCTGAATGACGAGTAATCGCCGCGCTGCATTGTCCATAGGGCTTCGCCGCCGATATTGTTGAGACGGTGTCGGTACATGGGCAGAGCGCCTATCTGCGGATATATTCCGGTTGCCGGATCTCCGAAGATATTCTCTGTGCCTTTACGCAGACTTGTCGAGGCATAAGCCATAATACTCCAGCGGCATAAGCCTCGGCGCCATGTGTATCCGGCACGGGCGTCAAAAGCGTAGCTCGAGATTGTGGCCATGGGCAGTTTGTTGAGGTCGGTAAGCAGCACTTTCATATCCATCCCGTCGTATGACAGCGCAGCCGACGGACCGGTGCCGCCGATGCTGTCCGGGCGCAGGTCGATGCTGAGGCCCCACAGGTCGGCATTGTAATGCGTGGACAGCCCGATGCCGGCAAATCGTTGGTAATGTGTGCCCAGTCCGGTCAGATGGTAGATCTTGTCTTGTCCCATTTCGCTTTCGAACTTGATAGACGATGTCTGCTTGTATCGTGTGTATCGTGCAGCTGCGCCGACTACGGCTTTGGGCGACAATACCCAGGCGATGCCGGCGCGAGCGCGTAGATTGGCGGTGACGTTGCGCGGACGCGGGTCACGGCTACGCCAATGCAGCCCGGCGGTATAGTCCAGTGAGCCGCCCCAGAGCAGTCGTCCGCGACGGTCGCTGTACGATCCTCCGAAGTCGTAAATCTCGTTTTGGATGTCTCCGCCGACGCTGTCGGCCGCCATATACGGGTACACCATATATAGGTCCGCTGTTTCGTTCCATACCACCTTTCGAGCGGTGCCGCGGTGGTACGAGGCGTGTCCTTCGAGCACCATATCGGTGCCGACGCGTGTATACGTGGATGCGCCTATGCCGTATCGGTCGAAGCCGCGTCCCGTTTGCGGCGCAATGATGCTGTCGCGGCGCATGGTGCCGTAGTCTATGCCTAGTATTGTCAGTCCGTAGGGATGAGCGAGGCTTCGCAGCGCCGGGTTGTTGCCGCTGACGGCGTATAGTGCCGGGACGCTGTCGCCTACCCAGGCGGCCACGGCGTCTGCCTTGGCATCGGTGGGCGTCGCATAGACGGCCGCCGATGCAGTCAGCATCGCTAGTGCAAAGATGGTTGTTCGTTTCATTTTATGGGCGTTACTCCGTCATAAGTACGGGTTGTAGCCTTTGTGCCGTTGACGTCTACGGCTGTGCCTTGGTTCTCGATTTCGCTGGGGGTTACATGCCCGTTGAAGTCGGCACTACTGTTGTTGGTGTCTTGGAATATGGCACGTCCGTCTTCGGTGATGTGCAGCAGTTTGCGGCGTACGGCGTGGAAGTAGCGTGTCTTGTCTTTGTCGATGGTACCGCAGTACGACCAACCGCTGTCCAAGATTGGCGAGGTGACCGTCCATTGGTATTCGGACTCAACGCTGAGGTTGACGACATCTACGACCCATTCGTTGGGCAGACGGTATGCGTCTTGTGACATCGGGAATGTGCCGGCGGCTGTCACCAGCTCATAGTTGTAGGTGTAATAGTAGTCTTTGAGGTATGTCTCCTTGTCTACGGG
>CAVEDT010000082.1:1099-6832 GCA_963614475.1 Roseburia faecis | reverse complement strand
GTAGAGCACACCGTAGGACGAATAGGGGGCTATGTCGCCGGCGACGTTATAGCCTGTGATATTGTACGAGTATACGCCGCCGTTGAGTGCGGGGAAGCTCTTGCGGTTGTTGTAAGCGCCTATGGCGATGACATTTTTGCCGCAGGCAAGGTCGTTGATGGTGAAGTCGGAGTTGCCGTCGGACCATCCGTTCTGGTCGAGCGATTCCATAGTAAATCCGCCGGAGACGTTGTTGAGTGAGCATTGAACTTGTGCACCGTCTTTGCCTTCGATGATAAGTCCGGCAACGAGATGCTTGTCGGCGTTGGCTGTGGTGTTGTATCCCAGAACTATATCGATGCTGGCCGAGTAGCGCTTATTGGTGGAGGCGTTGTCGCTGTAAGTGCAGTTGATATAGCTGGTATTATATGCTTCGTCGAAAGCTTCGCTATGGAAGTATGACGGGTCGGTGTATGTCTTGGTGGCGAGTACGCCTTGCTTGCCGGTGAGTGCGACTTGATCGACAATTTTCTTGGTGACTTTATTGAAGACTACGGCTTTGACTGTGAATTCGCGGTTGTCATCGGCCCAAACGCTGAAATTGGCTGTTCCGCGTGCGCTTGAGTTTACGAAGAATGTTTTGAGTTCCTTGTCTGAGGTACTGAATTTCTTGGACAGAGATATGGGTTGCTGGCCATCGTTGCCGGACGAGATGCAGATGATGGCGTTTTTGCCGAGGCGTTCCATGTATTGGCCGAAGTTGCTTGTGCCATCGTGCGGGCCGCTTGTGCGTCCGATGCTGAGGTTGATGACAACGGGCTGCCCGTTCTTGGTGGCGTAGTCTACGATTTTGCTGACTGCGGAGCAGGTATTGGCGTCATAGAGGGCGCCGCATGCGGCTACGATGTCGGCTTCGGGTGCCATACCGTAATACGGGTTCTTGATGGAGCTGCGTACGGTTACACTACCGCTTGCGCTCACGATGGCTGTACGTCCGCCGCTACGGTTGAACGAGCCTGCCATAATGCCGAGTGTATGTGTGCCGTGGGTCTGGGCGGTGTTATCGGTGGAGAATCGGCTTATGTCGTCGTAGCTGGTGTATATATTGGACATACCGTTGGAGGAGTAGAAGTGTAGTAACTCCTTGATACGTGTGCCCGAGAGGTCGGCGTTGAGGAAGTTGACGTGGTTGGGGTCTAAGCCGGTGTCGTATATACCGCAGATGACGCCTTTGCCTTTATAGGGCTGGTCCAAGTGGTCTTCTCCGTTGTGTATTGTGGTGACACCGTTCAGCTTGCGAGCTTCGTTGAGCATGGGCTTGGCCTGTGCAGACAGCGAGAAGCTTTGTACATCGGCATTGGCATCCATGGCGATGATGTCTTCGATGTTACCTGTCACCACGGCCATGTCATCGCCGGCAGTGCTGATGACTTCGAGTCCGGCGGCGCGGAGGTCGTCAAAGGTGGCTCCGTCGCTCAGGCGTACGATGGCTGCAGCCGTCGGCGTGGCACGCGAAGTGCTTTCGAATTCAAACGGAGCATTGACGGGGGTAATCACTTTGGAAGCAGGGTTGAGCTGCTTTTGGCGGTAAGCGTCCAATATCTGTTGCGTAGCGGCGTCTGTCTTCGACTGGGCAAACGCTCCGAGGGTGGCGCACAGCACGCTTACGGCGATAGTAATGTGACGTTTCATTTTGTATTTCTATGTGTTATTGTTGTTTGTGCTTATAATATATGTGTTTGGACGTAAGTGCCGCGTGCGGAGGGTGCCGACACGCTTAGGCGCTAACGTTTTATGCGCAAATTTAGCTAAAATTTTTTAGGCGACAAGCATAGACGTGATATTTTTGGCTCTGAAAATGAAGCGGGTTGACGGTGGAGTGAGTCGTGGCGGAGTACATTTTTATATTAAAATTTCTTAAATCTTGCTTTCGAGGTCTTGAGCGAATGAAAGTTTTTGTACTTTTAAGGCCGAAATGCTATCTATTTAGACGCCGAGTGCGTCGCCCAACGAAACCAACCACGTAAGAACCAACCACTACGACTATGGATAAAAATATAGCAATGAGTAAGAATGCCCTCGTGCAGTCGTTGCACAAGGCACAAGAAGACTTTACGCTCGACGACATAATCACCTATATCAAGGCCAACGGCATAGAAATGGTCAACTTCATGTACCCGGCAGCCGACGGGCGCTTGAAGACGCTGAATTTTGTCATCAATGACTTGGCGTATCTCGAGACTATTCTGACCTTGGGCGAGAGGGTGGACGGCTCATCGCTGTTCCCCTTTATCTCGGCCGGCAGCAGCGACTTGTATGTACTGCCGCGTTTCAGCACGGCTTTCCGCGATCCTTTTGCCGAAATCCCGACGGTGACCATGCTTTGCTCGTTCTTTGACAAAGACGGCAAACCGCTGGAAAGCGCGCCCGAATACATCTTGGACAAAGCCTGCCGCGAGTTCAATCGCGTGACCGGTATGGACTTCCAGGCTATGGGCGAGTTGGAATACTACGTCGTCAAGGAAGATGACGAAGCCTTCCCGGCAAGCGATCAGCGAGGCTATCATGAGTCGGCGCCTTTTGCCAAATTCGGCGATTTTCGCACGTTGTGCATGCAATACATAGCCCGTACGGGTGGAAGCATCAAGTACGGACATAGCGAGGTGGGCAACTTCACCTTGGACGGAAAAATCTATGAGCAGAATGAAATCGAGTTCTTGCCAGTGGACGCACGTCGGGCCGCCGATCAGCTGATGATTGCCAAATGGGTGATACGTAACCTTGGTTATATCAAGGGTTATGACATCACCTTTGCCCCAAAAATCACTGTGGGCAAGGCCGGATCGGGACTACATATACACATGCGCATCATGCGCGACGGACGCAATATGATGCTCGACTCGGAGCATCGTCTCAGCAACGAGGCCCGTCGCGGTATCGCCGGAATTATGGACCTGGCGCAAGCCATCACGGCATTCGGCAATACGGTGCCGACGTCCTACTTCCGCCTGGTGCCCAAGCAGGAGGCGCCCACCAATGTATGCTGGGGCGACCGCAACCGCTCGGTGCTTGTACGCGTACCGTTGGGATGGACTGCCCAAAAAGATATGTGCGCCGAACTCAATCCCGGCAGCCACGGACTGGCCGATGTGGACACGACACAAAAACAAACGGTCGAAATACGTTCGGCTGACGGGTCGGCGGATATCTATCTGCTGATTGCATCGCTGGCTGTGGCCATGCGTCACGGCTTCGAGATGCCGGATGCCATGAAGGTGGCCGAAGACACATACGTGGACGTCAATATACATCGCGCGGAGAATGCCGCTGTGCTTTCGCGCCTAAGCTCGCTGCCTGTCGACTGCTACGGGTCGGCGCAATGCCTTGAGGACCGCCGCGATGTCTTCACGGCTGCCGGAGTGTTCGATGACGCCACTATAGACGGAATTATCAAGCGCCTACGCTCGTATGACCGCGACGAAATAGCATTGGCTCACGACGATACGGAAGCCATGCTGCGCATCGTTCGCCGCTACTTCCATTGCGGATAATCGACGAGGAATACTTCAGTGAATACACGGTGTCCCCGGCTGCGTCTGCGGCCGGGGATGCTTGCTTTTAGACCCGATATGCCGGCCGGAGTACGATATTGGCTAACCGAACGGATGATTTGGCGGAACCGGAGGGATGAATATTAAATGTTAATTATTCCTAACAGTGGGGCTGCATCGTTAAATTGTGCGTAAATTTGTGCTGAAGAGGCGATTTGTGCCTTCGTTTAGTGCCATGTTCCATGGATACTTTGTATATAAGCTTTGACTACAGTTGGATATACTACACGTTGATGACCATATACGCCATCACCGTGATAGTGATATTGTGCGTGATAGTCAGCGAAAACCGCAACCCGGTCAAGTCGCTGGCGTGGGTGACCGTGCTTATCCTGCTGCCGCTTGTCGGGGTGGTGCTGTATCTGTTCTTCGGGCGCAGTATCAAGAATACCCGAATGATTTCGCGCCGCAATCGCCGCCGTCTCAGACGGGCCGAGCGCACGGCTGTGACTGAGGTCAACGAGCGCACGCTTTCAGTCGAGGCTCAACAGCAAATACGCTTGGCCAAGTCTTTGGAGTCGGCCGAATACTATCCCGGCAATGACATCAAGGTATACACTGACGGTGCATCCAAATTCGAAGCTCTTATCGACGACCTGAACAAGGCCAAACGATACATCAATCTACAGTATTACATAATATTAGACGACGAAATAGGCACTCGCGTAGCGGATGTCCTCATCGAGCGAGCGCATGCCGGAGTGGCTGTGCATATCATATATGATAATGTGGGGTCGCTGGACACACATCGTCGCTACTTCAAGCGTATGCGCGCGGCGGGCATAGAAGTTTACCCGTTCTTCAAGGTGTCGTTCCCGCCCTTCGGCACGCGCATCAACTGGCGCAACCACCGCAAAATCTGCGTCATAGACGGCGAAGTGGGGTATATCGGCGGAATGAATATTGCCGACCGCTACATCACCGGAGGCAAATGCTTTGACAGTTGGCGTGACACGCATCTGCGACTTGTAGGACCGGCCGTGGCCTCGTTGCAATACTCTTTTGCCGTGGACTGGAACTTCATGGGACAGCCGTTGCTGGACGATAGTGTGCAGCAAGACAATCCGGCTCCCGGAGATATGGGCGTCCAACTGATCACCTCCGGCCCCACGGCGCAATGGAGCAATATAGCAATGATGTATCATAAGGCCATAGCCAATGCGCGCCATCGCGTATACATCCAGACGCCGTACTTTCTGCCCACCGAGGGTTTGCTCAAAGCCTTGCAGACGGCGGCTTTGGCGCGTGTGGACGTGCGCATAATGATGCCGCGACGCACCGACTCGCGACTGCTGCAATATGCGTCATTCTCGTATATCGCCGAGTGTCTGCGTGCAGGCATCAAGATATACCTCTACAACCCCGGAATGATGCATGCCAAGACGCTTATTGTCGATGACGAAATAGCTTCCGTGGGCTCCACCAATTTTGACTTCCGCAGCTTCGAGCACAATTTCGAGGCAAACCTCTTTGTGTACTCGCCGCGCTTCACTCAGGAAATGGCTGAGATTTTCCACCGCGATATGCGCCAATGCACAAGGTTGTATCAAGCTACATGGGCACGCCGCCGTCGCTCCCTCAAGGTTGCCGAATCGGTTGTGCGTCTGCTCTCGCCCATATTATAATTTGTAAAATACAGAAACGCGAAAATATAAAATGTCAACATTCAGCGAAGAAACGTTAGAACAAAAGAAACAGCGATTTATAGATACTCTTACGGCTACCGGCCGCGAAAATATGGACTACGTAATCCAAGACCTGGAGAGTTGGGGTTTCTTTGAAGCTCCGGCGTCTGTACGCAATCACTTCAACCACCCCGGCGGACTGCTGGAACACTCCCTGTGCGTCTACGATGCGGCTATGGCTATGCGCGCATCGCTATTGACGCTGCGCCCCGACCTTGAAACGCGTATGCCCGTGGCTTCCATCGCCATTGCAGCCTTGCTGCATGACGTGTGCAAAACCGATATCTACCACAAGGTTCAACGCGCACGCCGTAACGAAGTGGGTCAGTACGAAAAATACGACGAGTATCAGGTCGATTACTCCAAGTTCCCACTCGGACACGGCGAGAAATCGGTGATAATGCTTCTGCGCAGCGGCCTCGACCTCGAGGACGAAGAACTTATGGCCATACGCTGGC
>CAVEDT010000082.1:0-1055 GCA_963614475.1 Roseburia faecis | reverse complement strand
GTATCGTGCCGCGTGCTCCAAGACACCGCTGGTGCCGCTGATACATACCGCCGACACCATTAGCGCTCAAATCCTCGAGTCCCCGGCCGAGACGATACAACAGTAAATTTCTAATACAATTGGTTATGAATAGAATTACGGTTTTCTTTGTCGCAATCTTTTGCGCAGTAATGTCCTTTGCTGCGCCAAAGGAGAAACTAAAATTTATGGGCATACCGATGAATACCTCGATAGGCGTGTTCCAGCAGAAGCTTTGTGCAAAAGGATGTAAACTATCAGGTGATAATAAGTATGCACCTAAAGGTCAAAGGAACTTTACGGGTACATTCGCAGGTACGGAATGTCAAATAATAGTGTGGTATACCCCATCAAATAAGAGAGTATATCGCGTTAAGGCAATGAATAAGAGCTATTCAGATGAAATGGTAAAGTCCGCTTTTGAAGAGTTCAGGGCAATGTTTATAGGTAAATATGAAGATAGCTCAATTATAATACCGGATACACAAGATGGTTATCCTTCAATGGCAATATACGTTTATGGAGAAAAGGATAAGGAGATTATAGGCCGTATTGATCTTTTTATAAGCACGAATACATATGCATTTCCTACAGAGTATTTGCTGCATATAGATTATCATGATGAAGATGCAAAAGAGGCTGATAGGCGCTCTCGTATGGATGATATATAAGAAATATTAAGTAATCTTCTTTTGTGCGCTTAATCACTGTTAACCAGTGTTTTATTGTTTGTGGATAAGAAATAAAACGAAATTTTGGTGAAAAAAATTTGGTGGGTTAAAAAAAAGTGCCTACCTTTGCAACGCAAAAGCGGAAACGCACATTGAAATACTTGCGAAAATAGCTCAGTTGGTAGAGCACGACCTTGCCAAGGTCGGGGTCGCGGGTTCGAGTCCCGTTTTTCGCTCGAAGAATTAGAACATTGAAATACGCTGCATGGGTCTGAAAAGGCTACAGTAATTTGCGAAAATAGCTCAGTTGGTAGAGCACGACCTTGCCAAGGTCGGGGTCGCGGGTTCGAGTCCCGTTTTTCGCTC
>CAVEDT010000081.1:0-6850 GCA_963614475.1 Roseburia faecis | reverse complement strand
CTGTACCTGGTGGTTATAGACAAATCCAACGACTTCGATTGGGGCCCTTCGGCCGGTTGCACGACAGCCGATATGGCTGATATTGCCCGCCACCTCGGATGCACCACAATGTCCGTACTTGATGCCGGCGGCTCGGCACAGCTCTTTGTGCAAGACCGCGTAATCAATACCACGACCGAGACCGTACCCCGTGCCATCGCCAACGGTATGTTCTGCGTATCCACCGCACCCGAAGACAACACTGTGACACGTATTGCCTTCAATGATGTGGACATCACCGTTCCGACTTACGCCACCACTATCCCGCGTATCCTCGGCTACAACAAGTACGGCGACCTCGTGGACGAAAACTTCTTTGACGCACAACTGAGTTGCGATGCAAATCTGGGTACTTGCGAAGGCAATACCTTTATAGCCGGCAGCACCCCCGGTGTGGGCACGCTCACAGCCACCTATGGCGACTGCACCATTTCCAAGCAGATTGAAGTTGTCAAGGCTGACGTTGCCTTGAAGATCAACAATATTCTCATCGATGACGTTCGCGAGTATATGCTTGAGATTGTCGCCACTGCCAACGGCGAACAATATGCCTATGACCCCACCGAATTCCAGTGGGAAGTAGGTGACCGCAGCATTGCCGATATTGACGTACACGGAATGCTCCGCGGCTCCAAGAACGGCACCACCACCATTACCGGTACTCGTGGCGACCTTGTACTGACGGCTACTGTCAATGTTCAAATTCCCGAGTCCGAGGCCGTGTCGCAAGACAGTTGGGACAACTGGAAACTCTCCGGTTTTGGCGTCAAGAACGCTGCCGTGACTGCTGATGGCGACGTGACTTTCAACGTCAACAGCCTGCGCAACTCTTATGTACAGTTCAAAAAAGACTATGACATCTTCAGCTGCCCCGACAGCCTGACACTCAATTTCTATACCTCGGCCAAGTTCAATTCGGTGATCTTCTGCGTACGCTCTGCAGGATCCAAGAATATAAACGTGAAGATTGAACCCGCCGAAGGTTACGACTATTTCCAGCCTACCTCTACCGAAGCCAAGGTGACGGGCGCTGACGGCGTGACCCGCCGTTGCCGCATGTATGTCCCGGCCGGAAGCGCTGAGATGCAGGTCGTTCTTCCGATAAGCGCCATCGGCGAGCCGTCGTATGTCGGCACTTATCCCATCAATATGCAGTTTGTACGTTTCGGGTTGCTTAGCTCGGCTCAGGACAATATGGGAACGCACACTATGCGCGTAGGACGCCTGGTGGCACACTACAATCGCGAAAATGCCGTCGAGGATATTACCGTTGACGGTAGCGCAAGTCCGGCACTGACTATCTGGCCCAACCCCGTGGACGCCGGTGGCAACATCAATGTCGGCGGAGTGTCCGGCATCGTACGTGTCGACATCTACAGCCTGGCCGGAGCACGTATATTCTCGACCGGCGATGCAGCATGCATCAATGCTCCCTCGGTTCCCGGCGTATACCTGCTGCGCGTCACCGGAGCTGACGGTACTGCCGCAGTTGCCAAACTCATTGTCCGTTGATACGGGCGATGTGAGATTGAACGAAAATCACATATAAAGAGCAACGCCATATATGTATGGCGTTGCTCATATATAAATACGAACATTTCAGACGAATACTACACAATGAAGCTTTACGACGTTTATCCGCTTTTTGACATAGAAATAGACCATGGCAAGGGGTGCCGCGTATACGACAGCAAGGGTACCGAATACTTGGACCTCTATGGAGGTCATGCCGTCATCTCCATAGGCCATAGTCATCCGCACTACCTTGAGGCGCTGCGACGTCAGGCCGAGAAACTTGTGTTCTATTCCAATTCGGTGGTCAATCCGCTGCAACAGCACCTCGCCGATGCGTTGGGCCGCGCTTGCGGATACGATGACTATGCCCTGTTCCTGGTCAACAGCGGGGCCGAGGCCAACGAAAATGCTCTCAAGTTGGCCTCCTTTCATACCGGACGCAACCGAGTCATAGCTCTGCGCCATGCCTTCCACGGGCGCACTTCTGCCGCCGTCGAGGCTACGGACAATCCACGCATTCAGGCGCCTCTAAATCTCGGCGGACATGTATGCTTCGTCGATATGGGCGACATTGAAGCCGTGAAGCACGAGATAGCCAAAGATGATGTAGCCGCGGTCATCATCGAAGGCATCCAGGGTGTAGGCGGCATCATCGTACCCGATGACGCGTACATGCGCCAACTGCGCGAAGTCACAGCCGAAGCCGGCGTGGTCCTCGTCCTGGACGAAATTCAGAGCGGCTACGGTCGCACCGGGCGCTTCTTTGCGCACCAATACGCGGACATTCGTCCAGATATAATCACTGTCGCCAAGGGCATAGCCAATGGATATCCTATGGGCGGGGTGATCATTTCGCCCGTTTTCAAGCCGGTGTACGGCCAATTGGGTACGACTTTCGGCGGAAACCATTTGGGCTGTGCCGCCGCGATTGCCGTACTCGAAGTGGTTGAGAGCGAACGCCTCGTGGACAATGCCGCCGTCGTGGGCGCATATCTGTCGGAGCAACTGCGCGGCATACCCGGCTTGGCCGATGTGCGCGGTCGCGGTCTGATGATAGCCATCGATATGCCGTATCCGGTCAAGGAACTGCGTTCGCGACTGATACACGAGCAGCACGTGTTCACAGGAGCTGCCGGTACGCATACCATACGCCTGCTCCCGCCGCTGTGCCTTAGCCGCGAAGATGCCGACCTATTCCTCGAGCGCTTCAAGCAGGCTCTGGGCTGAGACAAACCGTAATCGAAAGAATGTATACGACTTTTGCGTATGCATTGTGCCATGTAAAATGCTGACTGAAAAACGGTAATGATATTCGCAATTGTTCCCGTAAAGCATAATCCCGAAACAACCAAATATCTAAATATTATATTACCTCTAAAAACAAAAAAATGAAACATCCTCGAATCTGTACTCTTATGGCGGTGCTATTGGGCTTTGGCATCACGGCCGGTGCCGCCAATTCGTACTACGTGGGTAGTGCCGCAACGGCCGGGACGTCGGTATCCTATCGCGGAGCCACGTACACTTCGGGCGTCACTGCCTTTGCCGACCTTAAGGCACTTATGTCGGCACGTCCCGCTTCCGGCTCTACCGTATATGTAGATGCCGGGACCTACGGCGATGCGGTCACTATAGACGTGCCCGGACTGACGCTGCTGGGCGCAAATGCCTACTGCGATGCACGTTCGGCAAACCGCACCGCGGCCGAGAGTGTCATTTCCGGCGAACTTAATGTCACGGCGGACAATGTCACTGTCAATGGCTTCCGTTTTACGGGCGCCGGCTGTGTCTCCAATAGTACGGCCACCAATGTCGCGCCGATGTCCGGCTTGACCTTCGTGTATAATATCGCTGATGGAAGCAGCCTGCCACGCAGCAATTCCCAGTCGATACTTCACCTGGGCGCTTACTATACCGGGTCGGATGCCGCTGCGGCTGCCGCTCTGGGACGCTACCGCAATATTACGGTGGCACACAACGACTTCAACGGTCGTCGAAGCACGGCCAATCAGCCGTACGTCGTTTGGATAGCCGGATCGACAGGCACGACAGTCGTTGAAGACAACCGCTTTGACGGTGGTGGCACTTCCGTGTCCTTGATCAATACCACCGGAAAGGCTCGCGTGGATGGTAATGTATTTACCAATGTAGGCGATACACTTGCCGCGGCCGGCAGTGCCAAGGGCGAATTCTGCATCCGCCTGTTCTATGTCGGCGTGGACGATGCGGCTACCGATATCAGCGTGTGCCGCAACAGCTTTGACAATTGCCAAGGTCAGTCGTCGCTGTATCCGCTCATTCGTTTCTTCAACGGAGACAAATCCAATACCGGTGTTAAACCCCAAAATACCGTTATCCACCTTAATTACAATAGCTTCAAGCGCAAACCCAAGCATAGCTCGCAGACATACAACTACGTGTTCTATGCAAACAAGGATTATACGTCCGGAGCCATTGTCGATTCGCGCTTCAATCAGTTTGACAACAGCGAATACGCCATGGGTATGATTCAGCAGCCCTGCGAAAGCTCGCAGACGCGGTATTTCGGCGGTAGCACCACTCTGTTCCGCTTCCCGTCATCGTATGGCACTACCATGGACTATTACAAAGACCCGTTAAACAATGAAGTCAAGGCATTACAACTCAAGAGTGACCGCGTGGCTCAAAGTTTCGATATAGACGACACCACCGGAGACATATACTTTATACAGATATGCCCGGCGTCGCAGTCCTCGGGCCGCGACCTCAAAGGTGATGAACCCCTATGCGTTACGCGCTATTACAAGACTACGGACGGCACCATGCGCAAGCAGTACATGTATTTGCAGTATGCAGGTCACGGCTCCAATATGGCTGTATGTCGTATGAAAGACGGCAAGCTGTACATCTTCACCGGTGGCAACAGCCTTGATCCGCCTGAAGCTACACGCGTTATGAGCCGCGCATGCTGCATCTTCCCCTTCGTAGCCGGTGCTACGGCCGACCTTACCAAGACATCCTTTACGTACAACGATAAGAATTACAAGATACGCCAGTTTACAAACCACTTCAACCGCAGCTGGCAGTATCCCACCGTAGACCGCGACAATAGACTGTATGCCGAGCGTCAGAGCAAGAGCAAGGTCGTATACTTCGCAATATATGATTTGGACGATGTCTTTGACAATGTCAATAAAGCTCGTCCCATCAAGGTGATACCCTTCCCCTATGGTTGCAATCCCGCCACAACGGGCGCCTTGGCCGGCTTTGATGAAGGCTTCCAAACGTGGTCACCCCAGGGATTTACCGTCTATGGCGACTACATCTATCACTTTGAAGGTGTGGGTCAGGACGATGAAAAAGCCATCACCTATAACGGCAAAAAAATACCCACGGTGATAGTACACGCGCACAATTGGCGTATGGACCGCTTTGCTTATCGTACTCCGGTGCTGCGCAGCGCCGTGATAAACACGTTCAGCGGCGAACCCGAGGGCGTCAAGCTGCATCGAGACAAGTCCGGACGTCCGCACATGCTGATGGGTATCGTCAGCGGCAAGGCCGGTGAACGTCGTGCCAATATCTTCGACTTTGCGCCCAATAGCGTCAGCGGCTATTCGTATACAATAGAGAGCGCTTCGACTACTTCGGCATCTGCATCTTTGTCTTTTGCCTGCCAGGGTCTTGAAGAAACAGACAGGCTGACATTGGCCTTGGAACACAGCCGTCTGACCGCAGCGCCTCAAATCGTAATCACCGGCCCGGATGCCGAATGCTTCAGTATTGGCGGAACCGTCGGTCCGCTTGACGCGTCTTCGACGCACGAGATCACGTTTACGCCCAAGAAGGGACAAGACAGCTATTCGGCTGCCGTGCGCATTTCGTCGCCCAATGCAAAGGATCTCGTAATTCCGTTGACCGGCAAATGCTCCGATAGTACGGGTATCATCGACCTTAGTGCCGATGCTGCCGCCGGCGAAGCCGTGTATTACGACCTTCGTGGCATCTGGTTGGGCGCCGAACTTCCCGAAGCCCCCGGCGTATACATCGTCCGCAAAGGCTCCGAAGTCACCAAAGTTGCTATCCGATAATGCCTGACGGACCCGAAGGTCTCGGATCGCTTAGAGTGCTCTGAGAGCTTCGAGTCCGGTAGACGACTCGGAAAGTACCGAATAAGCAACGAGGCGCGTCCCGTATGGGGCGCGCCTCGTTGACTTATTGTCGGAGGGTATCAGCGGCAGCGGATGGCTGTGCCGATGTTTCCGTTACCGGTTGCTGCCGGGTTTCGTTACTGATTGCGGCCGTGGCAGTTTTTGTACTTCTTGCCTGAACCGCAGGGGCACGGGTCGTTTCGACCGATGCGCGGTCCGGCTTTGACGGGCATTGTACGCTGCGGTTCGCCTTGGCGCTGAGCGGCTGCGGCTCGCTGAGCGGCTTCTGCGGCAGCGGCGGCATTGGCTTCGCTGGGCAGGGTGGCGTTGGAGGTCTTGAAGTCTCCGCGCGAGGTCTGGTAGTTGGGACGTGGGGCGTGTTGTTGAGGCATGGCGCGCGACATTTCGGGCGCGGAGGGTTGCTCCTGCTGAGGCCTCGGTTCGGGGATGTATACTTGTCCGCGCATCAGCGTGGATACAGCTTTGGCGTTGAGGTTGGCCAGCATACGTTCGAACAGGTGGAAGGACTCGACTTTGTAGATTACCAACGGGTCTTTCTGTTCGTAGGACGCATTGCGTACGCTTTGGCGCAGGTCGTCCAATTCGCGGAGGTGTTCTTTCCAGAGTTCGTCTATGGTGAGCAACAGCAGCTTCTTCTGCCATTCCTTGACGAGCGATGCGCCATCGGTGCGGTTGGCTTCTTCGATGTCGAAGAGTATGCGGAAGATGCGCTTGCCGTCGGTGATGGGTATGGCGCGTAGGCCGGTCTGGCCTTCTTCGACGGATGCTCTTACGACGGGCATAACGATTTCGCGTATGCGCTGGCTCTTGCGGTCGAGAGTCTCGATGGCTGCGGCATGCAGGCGCTCGATGCGGTCTTCCTTTTCGAGGTTGGCGTATTCCTCGGCGGTGAACGGGGGCTCGATGGTGAGTACGCGCATCAGCTCGACGGAGAGGTCATCGAAATCGGCGGCTTGTTCGTAGTTGCTGACCAGGTTTTCGATTGCATCGTATATCATATTGGAAATATCGATGCCGATGCGTTCGCCTACGAGGGCGTGGTGGCGGCGTGTGTATATGTACGTACGCTGCTTGTTCATTACGTCGTCATATTCGAGGAGGTGCTTACGGATGCCGAAGTTGTTTTCCTCGACGCGTTTCTGAGC
>CAVEDT010000080.1:0-6850 GCA_963614475.1 Roseburia faecis | reverse complement strand
CGCCCATAGACGGTGCCAACGACGGCGCTTCGGGCGTGGCCGTACTGCTCGAAGTGGCTCGCCATATCGCCGCCAAAGACCCCGGCATAGGCGTGGATATCCTATTTACGGACGCCGAGGACAGTGGGTTGAGCGCCCCCGAAGGCTCGGACGATGCCACACTGATGCGCTACGAAAATTCGTGGTGCATCGGCACGCAGCACTGGGTGCGCAATATGCCTTATGACATAGCCAAGGGCGAGATGCCTGCATACGCCATACTCGTAGATATGGTCGGCGCAGGCGGAGCCGTCTTTGCCAAGGAATACTTCAGCATGCGCTCGGCTCCGCAAGTCGTATCCAAGGTATGGGATGCGGCTGCACGGCGCGGATTTGGCGAGATGTTTGTACAAAAGCGCGGCGGAGCCATCAACGACGACCATATACACATTATCGGCGCCGGGATACCGGCCATAGACATCATCGATGCCGGACGTCCGGGCGGATTTACGCCGACGTGGCACACCAAGGCCGATAATATCGCCAATATCGACCGCACCACGCTACAGGCCGTGGCACAAGTGCTGCTTGATGTGATATATACCGAACAACCATCTACGAACCCCTAAGGGGGCGGCGCATAGACCGCCCCCCCAAAAAAAATAATATCAGCATATCGATATGACCATAGAAGATAAGCAACAGGAAATCATCCAGGAATTCGGCGAAATAGACGACTGGATGGACCGCTACGCCTGCATCATCGATTTGGGCGGTCAGCTGCCACCCATGCCCGAAAGCGCCAAGACCCCGCAAAACCTCATCGAGGGCTGCCAAAGCCGGGTATGGCTTGACGCCAAACTCGATGACAACGGACGACTGGTGTTCAGCGCCGACAGCGATGCCCTGATAGTCAAAGGCATCATTTCGATGCTTGTGGACGTCCTCAGCGGACACACTCCGCAGGAGATATTGGACGCCGACCTGCATTTCATAGACGATATAGGACTGAGCCAGCACCTTTCGCCCACGCGCTCCAACGGACTGCTGGCGATGGTGCGCCAAATCAAGGCTTACGCCTTGGCCTATGCGCACATCAGCGAGAGCAAATAAACCATTCACCGATTCATTCTATCCACCACCCACGATGAGTAGCAAGATACAAGAAGCCATGCGCCGCATATTGGACGCCGAAAGCCGCGCCATCGCCGCCATCCCGGTCAGCGATGCCTACGACCGCGCCGTCGCCCTCATAATAGAGCGCGTACACCGCCTCGGCGGCAAGTTGGTCACCTCAGGCATGGGCAAGGCCGGGCAGATAGCCCAAAACATTGCCTCGACATTTTCGTCTACCGGCACCCCGGCAGTCAACCTGCACCCGGGCGAAGCTCAGCACGGCGACTTGGGCGTACTGCAGCCCCACGATGTGATGCTGTTGGTGTCCAATTCGGGCAAGACACGCGAGATTGTCGACCTGGTCACCCTGGCACGAGGTCTCTACGACGGAATACCCATGATTGTCATTACCGGCAATCCGGACAGCCCGCTGGCCAATGACGCCGATGTCACACTATCCACGGGCCATGCCCCCGAAGTGTGTCCTCTGGGTCTGACGCCCACCACCTCCACCACCTGTATGACCGTCATCGGCGACGTGCTGGCCACCTCGGTGATGTCTGCTATAGGATTTACGCGTCAGGACTACGCCCGTCGCCACCACGGCGGATACCTCGGCAGCGCCGCACGCGGCGACAGCACCATACATTGACCTAAAAATTCACGGCCCGCAACAAGCCACAATACAATATGTCAAAAATCTTCTGCATAGGCGAATGTGCCTTGGCCTTCGACACCACCGACGGTGCCGCCGCCACCGGACTCTTCGGCGACATCGCCAATGCCGCCGCCCGCCTCGGACGGCAGGGCACGCCCGTGGCCATGCTCTCCGAAGCCGCCGACGACCCCGTGGGACAGGCCGCCGTTGACGCCCTGGTCGAGGCCGGCGTCGACACCACCGGCATCGACCGCTTCACCGACGGCACTACGCCCGTAATCATACGCATGGGCATGGGTACACGCCCAATACGCTACGAAAACTACGGCGACGAATGTTTCGACATCGTCTGGCCCAATATCACCAAAGGCGACATCGTCATCTTCGGCGAATTCTATGCCCTGGACGGGCGTATGCGTGCACGTATGGTGCCGCTGCTGGACAGCGCCGCCGAGCGAGGCGCCGTGATGATATACCTGCCCGGATTTATGCCCTCGCAGACGCCGCGCATCACGCGCGTAATGCCCGCTATACTCGACAACTTCGAGCGCGCGCATATCGTCATCACCGACACCCGGGCACTTACCACCATTTTCGACAACCCGGACGGACAAGCCTGCTACGAACAGCATATCCGCTACTCGGCGCCGGTGATGGTGCATACCGACGGCACCACCGCCACCATATTCGGCCCGGGCATACACATCTTAGCCGACAATACGGCCGACATCAGCGCTATCACCGCACACATTGCGCAGACCCTTGCCGGGCGGCACGCAGACGGCGACAGCATCGTCGGGATGACCCAAGAAGACGCTCTCGGCCTTGTCAAAGGCTGATAGCCGCCACGCAACACAACGATATAAGCATATTACGACCAAGACATAACGCCTCAAAAATAGACAAAGATAATGTCCACCGAACTACATAACCGACAAGACACGCCCATCGAGATTATGCCCGAAGCCGTGGGCGATATGCGTGCCGCCATAGTCACCGCACGTTTCAACAGCGATATCACTTACGCTCTGCGTGACGCTGCGCTCAAGACCTTCAAAGACGCCGGCATCGACGACTCGGACGTCGACACCTTCGAAGTACCCGGCGCCGTCGAACTGACCTTTGCCGCCTCACAACTTATCGAAAGCGGTGCCTACGATGCCGTTATCGTATTCGGCTGCGTCATTCGCGGCGGCACACCGCACTTCGATTACGTATGCCAAAGCGTCACCCAAGGCATTACGATGCTCAATAGTGACTGCGACATCCCCGTCATCTTCGGCGTCCTCACCACCGACGATCATCAGCAGGCCGTAGATCGCGCCGGCGGCAGCCTCGGCAACAAAGGCATCGAATGTGCCCTCGCCGCCATCGAGATGGTCCAGCTTACCCGCGACATCCGCGAAAAATAACGAGGTCGGCCCGGAGCATATAAATTAAAAGAGAATTGGCAACCATCTTAATTGCCAATTCTCTTTTTTAGGCTATGTAGGGGTTATCTGATGCCTCTTTATTTGTAGCGGCTCCAGGTTACCGGATCATTATACTCGTCCAGCCAAACGATTTGGTTTTCACTAACCGATTGAGCTACGAGTGTGAGACTATAGACCTCTCCTTCAAGTTCAGAATCAACGACCATATAAATGGTGTTGCCTTTGCACGACCATGATGTAATAACATCGCATTTTCCGTTGTTTGCATAGGAATAATAATCTACGTAGTACCGGCCTGTTCCATTGGAATTCAGGACAAGGTACTCACCCTCGGCAGTCCAAGTTCCCACTAAGATCTTCTCAAGGTTTTTGCTGTCTTTTTCAGGTTCATCGTCATCATCTCCACATCCGGAAAAAGTCACGGACATAATGACACACAGAGCTACAGCGATCAGCGACTGCAGATGTAAAAGTTTGTGTTTCATATATTAAAACAGAATTTTTTTGCCCCACAATCCCAATGAAGCCGTTATTCTAAAAAAGAAAAGGTGTGGGATTGTATTCTGCATACCCCTTTTAGTAGGCTTCTCGCATTGCCATTGATAGAAGATATACAGTAAACCCACACCGATATGCTATATAAATACCTCCGAATTGGGATATGTATTAGCTACGATGTAGGTGTTATTGTCGTTATCTCTCTATCAATTAGTGAATTTTGCGAGAATTTACTAAAAGAAGATAATTCAAATAACACCTTTTCAGATGTAATGAGCCAACGCTTTGGCTCTATTTTGAGCGCAAAGTTAAGGCTATTTTTTGTAAAACTAAAACTTTCAGAGCGAAAATATTATTGTCGTTCTGATATGGAGCTGGAGGCTGGAGGTTGTTGTGCGGCTCAACTTTCAGACCATGGCGGCAAATGACCGACAATTCAAAAAAAAGTCGTACCTTTGCGGCACGTTCGCGCCCGTGGCGTAATTGGTAGCCGCGTTAGACTTAGGATCTAATGTCTTAGGACGTGGGGGTTCGAGTCCCCCCGGGCGCACATAGCAAGCCGCGACAGCCTCCCACTGCCGCGGCTTGCTCCATTATTTATGTATATCGGTAACAGAGCGCAAATTGGAGATGGTTTGAACGCGATATTTGTGTCTACCAGTCTTCAAGAACAGAAGCTTTGATTATCAAACAGTTTCATTTCTTATAAAAAGTTAAAAAGTGCAGTGGTTTCAAAATAATATCTAATTTTGTATTTTGTAGAAACACGACGAATTTCGTATGAGTTGTTCTATCCTCGTTAAACAGTACCTGATATATTATGATTAAAGACGAACTGATAAAACTTTACAAGGAGGCGGAAACGTTTACAAAATATAATAGTGAAGTGCCTGAAAGTCTTGCACGAAAGATAAAAAAGGCTGAGGACGAATTGCGACAGGAAACTTTACTGAGAGATGTTGCGGTTCTGATGCCTAAGGTTATTCCAAATGCAGAAGACTCAGCAAATGTCGTGATATCATGCGAATACAATGGGAAAGAACTGAAACGCATAGGAATTACGACCAAAACAGATTTGCTGAATGAGTACAATGTAGTGATAATCGTATCACCTACAGACAACAATTCTGATGGACGTTCCGAACACAATCGTTTGCCAAGCAATGGGTTTTCGGTTCACTTTACAGATGGTAAAGTAGTAGCTGAACGCACAGCGCAAAAAACGATGATCGAAGCTTTGCGTTATATGGGGTTGGAGCGCGCTTCAAGGTATAATGTGGAGTTTAGAGGTTATCCGCTTGTTGGTAAACGTCAACGCTCTATAGAAGAACCAAACAAATGGCAACGCAATGTCGATGGTTGGTGGGTGTATGTCAATATATCTAATGAGAAGAAAATTGAGCACTTGAAAGGTGTCGCAAAGATGCTTAATATACCAATGGAGATTGTAATGAATGAATGCAATTCTTCAGACGTGGAAGATGAGCCCGATCAAACTCATAAACGTGCAATATTTTCACTTAACGGAGGACCGGCCTTTTGTAAGAACAGGTCAGTGCTTAATGTTATACGTCAGTTTATTTCAGAAATGCCGAATGTAAAATACTCAGAGATTTGCGAGTATTTTCCTCATGACATTCAAGGCGGTTATGGCGTTTTTGAAACCCTTTCTCAAATAGCAGAGCGCAAGGCAAAAGGTCAGGATGCAGAAAAGCGCTATTTCCTCGATCCGGACGAAATTCTAATGTCCGGTGACGGCGTGAAATTTGCCGTAAGCACGCAATGGAGTGATAATTTTGAAAGATTTCAAAAGCATATTGCTAAAGAACTCGGTTGGAAACTTGAGGAGGTGTAATGTTCCAATGGCATGCAATCGGTATGAACGGCCAATATTGGATTAGAATAAGTGGCGCGCGTACAGCGTGAATATATGTCGAACTCCGGAAGGCTCTAAGAACTCCGACTTTAAGGATGGCGACGAGGAGCTAAAATCGGGCATAATGACGGGTGGGACAGTGCGTTGAGTGATATTTGGCAAGCAAGATGCGCTGTCGGGATGTATATTGTCAAGCCTGAATGGTCTCGGACCTTATGAATGCCAAGTCGGGGGATTTCTTATAAAAAGTTAAAAGCGGTGGCGGTTACAAAATAATTTTTACCTTTGCGTGTCGTGAGTAACCAATCACGCCGACACCCGAAAGGGTGCCCCATGAATTACTGTATATCCTCACCAACACAAAAAACAAATCAACGATTATGGCAAAAATTATTGGAGCAATCACGGTAGACGTCAACCGCTGCAAAGGGTGTGAACTTTGCGTGGTGGCATGTCCTGCCGACGTCCTCGGCCTACAGCCCAAAGAGGTCAATGACCGCGGCTACCATTACGCGTACATGAAACAGCCGGACAAGTGCATAGCGTGCAGTTCGTGCGCGCTGGTATGCCCCGATGCCTGCATCGAAGTGTACCGCGTAGTCCAAAAATAAGCGCGCCTTCACCGACATCCCCAAAATTCCAAACATCCACAGCATAAAACGACACAAGATATGGATCAAGAAGTTAAATTGATGAAGGGCAACGAAGCCATTGCCCACGCCGCCATCCGCTACGGTATCGACGGCTATTTCGGCTACCCGATTACGCCGCAGTCCGAGGTCCTCGAGACCCTCGAGGCCGAGATGCCTTGGGAAACTACCGGAATGGTAGTGCTGCAAGCCGAAAGCGAGGTTGCCGCCATCAATATGGTGTACGGCGGCGCATCCACGGGCAAGGCCGTCATGACATCCTCTTCGTCGCCCGGCGTCTCCCTCAAGCAGGAAGGCATATCGTATATCGCCGCTTCCGAGCTGCCCGCCCTGATAGTTAACGTCATGCGCGGCGGCCCCGGTCTGGGTACCATTCAGCCCTCGCAGGCCGACTATTTCCAAGCCACCAAAGGCGGCGGCCACGGTGACTATCACCTCATAGTACTGGCTCCCGCTACGGTTCAGGAAATGGCAGACTTTGTAGGTCTGGGCATGGACCTGGCTTTCAAATACCGCAACCCGGCTATGATTTTGGCCGACGGCGTGGTGGGTCAGATGATGGAGAAAGTCGTACTGCCCGAGCAGCGTCCGCGCCGCACTCCCGAGCAGATAGCCGAGCAGTGCCCCTGGGCGCTCACCG
>CAVEDT010000079.1:0-6858 GCA_963614475.1 Roseburia faecis | reverse complement strand
CAACCCCACCGAGGCCATCACCACCAACGTCTTCGGCACCAAAAACCTGGCAGACTTAGCTGTAAAATACGGCGTTGACCGCTTTGTGATGATTTCGACAGACAAGGCCGTCAATCCGACCAATATCATGGGCGCCTCCAAGCGCATAGCCGAGATTTACACCCAATCGCTGGCCAACAAGTTGCGCCGCGAGTGTACCGGTGCATACACGCGATTTATCACTACGCGTTTCGGCAATGTCTTGGGCTCCAACGGCTCGGTTATTCCGTTGTTCCGCAAGCAGATAGCCGAAGGCGGCCCGGTCACGGTCACGCATCGCGACATCATACGCTACTTTATGACAATCCCGGAAGCCTGCTCGCTGGTACTCGAAGCCGGATGTATGGGCGCCGGTGGCGAAATATACATCTTTGACATGGGCAAACCGGTCAAAATCTACGACTTGGCTACACGCATGATTTCGCTCGCCGGACTACGACCCGGCAAAGACATCCAAATCGTTGAAACCGGCCTGCGTCCCGGCGAAAAGCTCTACGAGGAATTGCTCAACAACCACGAGCAAATAATCGCAACCAACCACAAGAAGATTATGATTGCCAAAGTGCGGCTTTATGACTACGACGATGTATGCGCTCGTCTGGAAAAACTACGCGCCCTCACCATCGAAGGCAAAACCGAAGATGTAGTGATGCAGATGAAACTACTTGTGCCCGAGTACAAGTCTCAGAACTCGGTATGGCAAGCCATAGATAACCGTATAGACAAAAGCAAGAGCATCCACGAGCAGCCCTAAGTCGATAGTCAGACGGCGTCAACGCCGACTCCACTCACAATCCGCGCTATCCACAGCGCACATACAACTCACGACACACAAGGGGTCATACAACAGCCCCTTTCCATCAATATTCACGTTCAAACATAAGACAATTCACACTTCAAACACTATGACCAAACATCTGTGCACCATACTTATAGGTGCAATATTAGCGCTGGCTGCCACGACTTCGCACGCCACCGACATCAAAGACATCTTCAACAAAGGCAACTTAGGACAAATAATCGGCAATATAGGCCAAACCGTGGCCAATGCCACAGCCACCACCAAATTCACGGTAGACGACCTCGTAGGCACGTGGAAATACAAGTCGCCGGGCATATCTTTCCGAGGTGAGAGCACCCTGGCCAATATCGGCGGAGCCGCCGCAGCCACAGCCATCGAGGAAAAACTCGCGCCATACTACAAACGCTCGCGTATGACCAATGTCACCCTCACCGTGGACAAGTCACACAACTTTGCAATCAAGACAACCTACGGCACATTCAAGGGCACCGTCGAAAAATCATCGCAAGACGATATGCTTGTTTTCAAATTCAATATCCTCGGCACCGTGTCCATAGGTCACGTCAACGCTATGGCCACCAAATCAGGCAATCAGCTCAATATCACCTTTGATGCCTCACGCCTTATAAACATCCTGAAGAAACTGCCCAAAGTGGCGTCCAACACCTCCTTCAGCACCGTGGCATCCATACTTGACAACTACGACAATGTCTACATCGGTTTTCGCATGACACGCAAGTAGTCATCGCAAGCGGCGCACAGCCTAAGCCGATGCACCACTCACCGCACACTCATACCTTAGCGCTTTTTTGCCGGATTTCGCAAGAATAATCCGCAAGAAAGCGCTAACTTTGCAGCGCATAACAAAATATGCCCTCGGCATACGCTCCCAATGACCCGTACACACAACGACATACACTTCACCATACACGCGACTCTAAGCCGCAACTCACGCGGTAAATACGCACATCGGTTAGCCAAGGTGCTGACATGCGGCATTATGGCCGCAGCTACGACTATATGCGGCTACGCGCAGGACCACGGCACAGACACACACAAGCACAAAGACCCGGTGGTTCCGCCGCCCACAGCGTGGACCGACTTGATGCCTCTGGGCATACACCAAGACGCCGACATCGATACGCTGTATCTCAATTACAGCCGCCGAGCCATCCCCTCCGCCGTTTCGGATGCCTGGGTCACTACCGGCAACTTCGCCGCCCAAGGCACGAATATGATATGGTGGCAGCGTCCGCATACTGATGCCTTCTTTCTCAGCCAAGGCACACGCACGTATCGCCCCGACGTATCCACAATGAAGTGGTACAACAGCCGTATACCGGTCACCTTCCTATCCTATAACGCCTCCGGCGGCCGCGAAACCGCACAGGAACGCCTCAAATGCGACTTCTCCGGCAACATTAACCGTCGCGCCCAAGTCGGTGTACTCGCCGATTACATATACACCAAAGGTTCGTACGCCAATCAAGCCCTCAAAGACCTTATTTGGGGCTTCTCGGGATCGTATATGGGCGATAGATACGAATTCCAAGGCTTTTACAACCACTGGAATATGCTCAATAAGGAGACCGGCGGTATCACCGATGACCTGTACATCACCGACCCGGCCAAACTGCAAGGCGGCGTCAGCAGCATCAACGCCAAGAGCATTCCCACCAACCTCACGGCGGCGCACACGCGTACCGTCGGCGGACAATTGTACCTCAACAACCGCTATAAAGTTGGATATTGGCACGAGGAACAACCCTCGGGCGAAGACGGCGATACCATAGTTCGCCGCACATATATTCCTGTAACCTCGTTTGTTTGGACGTTGCAATACGATTTTGACAAGCACTTGTTCCTGAATTCCGCTCCGGGCGAGGCCTCCAAATTCTTCGAGAACATTTACCTCAAAGCCGACGGCACTCGCGATGTCACGCGTATGCACGCATTGACCAATACCGTGGGCGTATCGCTGCTCGAAGGCTTCCACAGACTTGCCAAATTCGGTCTGTCGGCCTACTTCAAGCACAGCCTCGAAAAATACTACCAAACACCCGTGACCGCCCCGGACGGCAGTGTCACCGAGGAGACCCCCCTTGACCCCCTGCCCGAAGGCGTAGCCGCTATAGCCGCGAAACACACTCGCTCACTGGCTTGGGTGGGCGGACAGCTCACAAAACAGCGCGGTAGCATTCTCACCTACGAAGCCACGGGCGAAGTCGGATTGATCGGCGACGCCGCCGGCGACCTACACATCGACGGACGCGTTGACACACGGTTTCACCTGCTGGGTGACAGCGTCAGCGTGGGTGCTTACGGTCGTTTCGACAATGCTCATGCACCCTACCTGCTGCAAAACTACGTATCCAACCACTTTGCATGGCACAACGACTTTGGCAAGACACGCACACTGCGCGTAGGTGGGCGCGTAATGCTCAACCGTTTCGGCACTTCGCTGGATGTTGGAATCGAAAATATCCAAAATCATATATACTTCGATACCAAAGGCTTACCTCAGCAGCACAGCGGCAGCGTGCAAGTGTTCAGCGCTCGTCTGCAGCAGAATTTCCGCGTAGGGGCATTGCATTGGGACAATAGCTTGACATACCAAACCGGTTCGGACGAGAATGTCATCACCCTGCCCAAATTTGCAGTATACACCAACCTCTATGCCACAGTCCGCATAGCCACCTTACGTCTCCAATTAGGCGTAGATTGCAACTACTACACAAGCTATTACGCCCCCGCATATCAGCCGGCGACAGCCACTTTCCACCAACAACGCGACCTCAAACTCGGCAACTATCCGTTTATGAACGTTTACGCCAATATGAAGCTCTCAAAAGCTCGCTTCTATGTAATGATGTCGCACGTCAACCAAGGATGGTTCGGTGGCAATAAATATTTCTCGGCTCTGCACTATCCGCTCAATCCCCGCCGTTTCCAAATAGGCGTATCCGTCGATTTTGCCAACTGATCGCTATCGTCAATCGACAAGCAGCAACGGCAAACGCCTGAACCACAATAGTCTTTTCCCAAATACAAAATGGACAATAAAGACAACAAATACAAGTTTAGCCTTCGGCGTCCCATCTCGGGAAAGAAAAGACCTATATGGATGCTCATCGTCCTGCTACTGCTGGTAATCGGGCTGATGTCAGCCCTATACAAATGTAGCCGCGAAGCACGCGCACCGCTCTTCGGTCCTGAAGGATACCCTGCGCACTCGGGCGGCGATACCCTCGACATCGCCATCGAAATCACCCCCTTAGGCTACAACATCTCGGGGGATACCATCTCCGGTATAGACTACGATATCATTCGCGACCTCAGCCGTATACACCACCGACCGGTCAAGTTTCACCCCTTTGCTCCGCTGGACTACGCACTCGACGGCCTCAATGCCGGCGCTTTTGACCTCGTAGTATCGTCCTTGCAATCCACGACACAACTCAAAGGACTCGTAGACGTCACCGAAGCTGTATATATCGACCGCTACGTCATGGTCTCCGCCACAGCTGAAGACACCACAGCCACTGCAGCCACCCTCGGAGGTGACACAGTATGGATTCCGCGCGGATCGCCGGTGCGAGCCAGTCTCGTCAATCTGGGCCGCGAACTCGGAGACACAATATATATCGATGACAGTCAGGCACTCACCACCGAGCACCTGCTAATGCTCACGGCGGCCGGGCGCATACGTCGAGCCATCGTTGCACAAGGCGAAGCACGCATCGCCGCTTCGGCCGATACACGATTACACATCTGTGCTCCCGTCACCTTCAACCAATTCCAAGTCTGGGCTGTAGCCAAGAATCGCAAGGACGGGCTGCTCGGCACACTAAATCACTGGCTGACCGCATACAAAGCCTCGCCACGATACGCCGCTCTGCTGCATCGCTACCTACTCAGCCGCTGACGCCCTACATCCGTATCCCCTCATGCTCGACGCGCCAACCGTATCAATCGGCAGACGCCCCGATTGCTAAAAGGTCGCCTAATGTATCATTTCGAAGCATTTACGTATATCATCGCCCGGCGCTATACGCATCCTTAAAACTTTGTGCAATTCCATTCAAAAAAAGGGGGCTTGCAGCCACGGCAATCGAAAAAAAATCGCTAAATTTGCAGTCTAAAAATCCGGGGCGTGAATCGCTCGCTGTCGGAGTCACGATGGCAAATCTTCACACGTCTCATCTACACTCACTTACGCCACTACACAAAAATGCCCAGCGACGAATTACAGATACATACCGCCCTCGTTTCGGTATACCACAAGGACGAAACACTGGAACGCATCATTGCCATACTCGCAGACAAGGGCGTGCGACTTCTCTCCACCGGCGGCACTCGCGCTTGGATAGAACAATGCGGCCATCGATGCGATGCAGTCGAAGACGTCACCGGTTACCCCTCAATCTTGGGTGGACGTGTCAAGACTCTTCACCCCGGCATCTTCGGCGGAATACTCGGCCGACGCGACAACGCTCAAGACCGTGACGAATGTACTCGCTACGGTATCGAGCCTATTGATATGGTCATCGTTGACCTCTATCCTTTTGCCGAGACAGTAGCACAAGGTGCTTCGGAAGCGGACATCATCGAAAAAATAGACATAGGCGGCATCTCGCTTATACGCGCCGCCGCCAAAAACTTCCGCGATGTAGCCATAGTTTCGTCGCGTAACCAATACGCATATATCCTGGACGTGCTTGCACAGCACGGTGCCGCCACTACATCCGACATACGCCGTCGTCTGGCTCGCGAAGCTTTTGCTGTCACCAGCCGTTACGACAGCTTGATCTTCGGATACTTTGACGAGACATGCGGCGATGCCCCCACAGCCTTGCGTACAGCCATTGACGGCGTACACGCCCTGCGATACGGCGAAAATCCGCATCAGCGAGGATGGTTCTTCGGCGACTTCGAGTCAATGTTCGACCAATTGCACGGCAAGGAAATATCGTATAACAACCTGCTGGATATCGATGCAGCCACGGCTCTCATTGCCGAATTCGATAAAAACCCGGCGACCTTCGCCGTCATCAAGCACAACAATCCCTGCGGATTGGCTTGTCGAGACACTGTCCTCGAGGCCTGGCGTGCCGCCCTCGCCGGCGACCCCGTCAGCGCATTCGGCGGCGTCATCGTAACCAACAGCACCATAGACGCCGACACGGCAACCGAAATCGACAAGATATTCTTCGAGGTCATCATCGCCCCTGCATATTCGGGCGAAGCCCTCGATATCCTGCGCCGGAAAAAGAACCGCATCATTCTGGTGCAGAAGAAAGGAAACAACGCTTGCACGACCATGCGCAGCGCATTGGGCGGAGTCCTCGTACAAGACCGCGACAACCGCACCGAAAGCGCCGAAGACTTGCGCACAGTCACCGCCACCACCCCGACTTCGGCGCAAGTGGACGATATGCTCTTTGCCGCCAAAGTGGTCAAACACTGCCGCAGCAACGCCATAGTATTGGCTCACGCGCACACCCTTTGTGCCGCCGGAGTCGGCCAAACGTCTCGCGTTGACTCGCTGCGTCAAGCCATCGCCAAGGCTCAAGCCTTCGGAATGACTCTTGACGGTGCAGTCATGGCATCAGACGCATTCTTCCCCTTCGGCGACTGCGTACAAATTGCGCACGAAGCGGGCATAACCGCTGTCATACAACCGGGCGGAAGCATCCGCGACCACGAATCGGTGGAATACTGCGATGCCCATGGTCTGGCGATGGTTATGACCGGTATACGACACTTCCGACATTGACCGGAAGATGTAGTCACCAAGCAGCGACAACAAGACATATACAAATAGACGCAGCAAAATAATCAAACGACAAATCAACTAAACAACATAATAAACGGAATACGGAATAGCGCACTTCAATCCGGTCAAAGCGCAAGCAACGTCACGGTACTGAATTAGCATCCGCGCTCCCGAACGACAAACGTTACATATTCAATAGTAATAACAGTTCCAAATCAATATAAAATGTCCCTGTTTTCTC
>CAVEDT010000078.1:0-6871 GCA_963614475.1 Roseburia faecis | reverse complement strand
CCTTGTAAGCGTCCATAATGGTGTCGTATCCGCCGAAAGCGGCAGCCATCATCAGCATGGTGGACAGCGGCAGGTGGAAATTGGTGACCATGGCGGTGGCTACGGTGAAGTCGTAGGGTGGGAATATGAATTTATTGGTCCAGCCTTCGTAGACTTTCATGTGTCCGCCCAGGGTGACGGCGCTGCATATTCCGCGGAGTACCGAAGCACCGACGGCGCAAACCTGCTTGCCGGCGTCCTTGACGCGGTTGACGTGATCTACCAGCGACTGCGGCGCAAACATTTGCTCGCTGTCCATACGGTGCTTGGTGAGGTCTTCGACGTCAATTTCGCGGAAGGTGCCCAGACCGCAGTGTACGGTCAGGTAGTCGGTTTCAACGCCTTTGATTTCGAGGCGTTTGAGCAGCTCGCGGCTGAAGTGTGTGCCGGCGGCGGGAGCTACTACGGCACCTTCTTTGTGTGCAAAGATGGTCTGGTAACGCTCGGCGTCTTCCGGCTCCGGCTCGCGTTTGATGTAGTCGGGCAGGGGCGTCATACCGAGGTGGTAGAGTTGCTCCTTGAATTCGTCGTGTGGTGCGTCGTACAGAAAACGCAGCGTGCGGCCTCGCGAGGTGGTGTTGTCGATGACCTCGGCCACCATAGACTCGTCTTCGCCGAAGTACAACTTGTTGCCTATGCGTATTTTACGTGCCGGCTCGACGAGTACGTCCCACAACTTGTTGTCGCTGTTGAGCTCGCGCAGCAGGAATACCTCGATGCGTGCTCCGGTCTTTTCCTTGTTTCCGTACAGACGCGCGGGAAAGACCTTGGTGTCGTTGTAGAGCATCAGGTCGCCTTCATCGAAGTATTCGATGATGTCCTTGAATATGCGGTGTTCCAGTTCGCCGGTTTTGCGGTGAACCACCATCAGTCGTGCTCCGTCGCGGTCTTGGCTCGGGTACTGGGCGATAAGTGACTCGGGGAGTGAGTACTTGAATTGCGAAAGTTTCATATCGTTATTTTGTGGTTTTTGCTTTTTTGCGGTGTTTTCAGGCCTTGTCATCGTGCTCTACCACGGGACTTTGGCGTATCAGAGTCGCCATTTGGTCCGGTGACAGGCACATATCGGCGGTGACGTCGCCCACCTGTGTGCGGCGTAAGGCGGTGAGGTGTGCGCCCGAGTGCAGAGCCTCGCCGATGTCGCGTGCAAGGGCACGAATGTAGGTGCCTTTGCTGCATACCACGCGTATGGTGATGCTTTGCGGCGAGTATTCGAGCAATTCGATTTCGTCGATGACCAGCAGCTTGGGTTTCAGTGCCACTTCTTCGCCTTGACGAGCCATTTGGTAGGCGCGAACGCCGTTGATTTTGCACGCCGAAAACGATGGTGGGGTCTGGCTTATAGGCCCGTGGAAGCGGCGTAGAACCTCCTCGACGGTTTCGCGGGTGATATGCTCGGTGGGGTAGGTGGCGTCAATCTCGGTTTCGAGGTCGAAGGAAGGCGTTGTGGCGCCCAGGGCGATAGTGGCTATATACTCCTTGATGCCCGTTTGCAGGCTTTCGATGAGCTTGGTGGCGCGTCCGGTGCATACAATCATTACGCCGGTGGCCAGCGGGTCGAGTGTCCCGGCGTGCCCCACCTTGAACTTCTTGACGCCGAGTCGACGCATAATGGCGCCGCGCACGCGTTTCACCGCGTCGAAGGAAGTCCATCCCAGCGGCTTGTCCAGGTATATGACCTCGCCTTCCACCCAGTCCATGGGACGTAGCGGCGTTTCGGCATCCACGATTGCCGTGGCGTGTGTATCGGTGTTTTGCGTCATCCTAAAGTGAGGCAAAGAGCGCCGACTATGAGACAGTAAAGTGCAAACCACACGAGGCGGCCGCGTTTGACGAGTTCGATCATCCATTTGCAGGCAATACATCCCGAGACGAAGGCGGCGAGGAAGCCCACGGCGAGGGCGGCGAGGCTGACACCTCCGGCAATGTCGCCATTGCTGATGCCTTTGTAGACATCCAGCAGGCCTTGGCCGAGGATGGGGATGATTACCATCAGGAACGAGAATTTGGCGACTTTGTCACGGCGATTGCCCAGAAGAATGCCGGTAGCGATGGTGGTACCGCTGCGGCTGAGTCCGGGGATGACGGCCACGGCTTGGGCGCAACCGATGATGAAGGCGTCAAAATAGCCTATGGGACGGCCCGAGGACATACTGTCGCGGACGCCGCGCCGACGTATCGAGGGCAGCGTGCGTGTGAAGTATGCGAAGGACAGCAGCAATGCGGTGACACATAGGCTGATGCCGACTACATTGAGATTTTGTCCGAAGAATCCCTCGACCTGCTCTTTGAAGCATACGCCGACGATGCCTACGGGGATGCAGGATACGAGGATTTTGCATACCAGCGAGGTGTTTTCGTCGCGGCGCAGGGTGAAGAACGAGTGACACATACCGCTGAACTCGTGCCACAGTATGACAATGGTGCTCAGCACGGTGGCCACATGAAGCGCCACGTCGTATTGCATCGAGTCCGCCCCGGCCATATTGAGCCCCAGCAAGTCTTGGCATATTTCGAGGTGCCCGGACGAACTTATGGGCAAGTATTCAGAGAGGCCTTGCACAAGGCCTAATATCAGCGAATCTATAATGTCCATGTGTGCGCGGGCTTATTCGTTTGAATTATCGGATTTCTTGTCCTTGGGGCGAATGATAATGCCCACGGCCATGGCTACGAAGCCCAGGAAGGCGAACAACGGGCCGATGACTATGCGGCGTGTGCTGAAGATGTCCGGGTTGAAGTTGTCCGGTGTGCTGCCGCCCCCCAGCATCAGCAAAAAGCCGAGGACTATGGCTGCGCCGGCGCATCCCATGATTATGAAATTGGTGCGCTCCAGGGGCTGATGTGCGCGGTCTTGTTGTTTCAGCTTGGTGTCCGTCTTGCCGGACGATGCTTGTATGGGCTTGGTGGCTTTTGACGCCTTGGCGCCGGATAAATTTTTCTGCTCCATTATTTCTTGAAAAGTTGGTCGTAATTCTTGTTGAGGTATCTATTGGCGGACCACGCGGCGGCAAGTCCGCATACAGCCATGCCGCACACGGCGAGGGCTGCGCATATCAGAGCGACATCGTCCCAGCCGATCATGGCGGCCACATCTGTGTCCGCGTAAGGCAGGTAGGCGCGTGTGCCGCAGAGTATGGCCGAAGCTATGACTGCGCCGAGCAGTCCGGCCATAATGCCCATACGGACAAAGGGGCGGCGTATAAATCCGCGCCGTGCACCCACCAGTTTCATTGTATGTATGATGAACCGTCGGCCGTATATGGCTACGCTTATTGTATTGTTTATAAGTACAAAGCTGATGAGAAGCAGCGCCAGGGCCACGGCAGCCGGTACCAGCATCAGGGTATTCATATTGCGGCTGACGCTATCGGCTACATTGCTTTGTGCCACCACGCTTTCGGCAGCCGGGTATTTCTGCGTGAGCGTGGTCGTAATCTTGGCTATCGAGTCGGCGCTGAGATATTCGGGGCGCAGTCGCACTTGTATTTCGGCGTTGTACGGATTTTCGTCCAGCAGGCTCAATGCGCTGTCACCTATAAATTTGCTTTCCTGAGCCAGGACTTCGGCGGCGCTGACATATAGGGCTTCGGCGCTGTACGGGGCCTTGGCCAGAGCGGCACGCAGTGTCTTGACGTCGTAGTCACTTGCGCCGGCACGCACATTTACGGTCATTGCCAGGGATGAACGCACGGCCTCGGTGGCGTTGCGCGCACCCACAACCAGGCATGCCATTACCCCCAAAATCAGCAGCACCAGGGCGATGCTTACCACCGAGGTCGTTTGGGATGCCAAGGTGGATATGTGGTTCGAACGTTTGGTTGTACTGTCTTTCATTATCTGAATAGTGCTGTCTTTTACCATGTAATCGCGGGCTCGGCCTTGCATCGTCCTGACGTTGTGTGTCTGAAAGCGTTGTTCGGCCTATTGGATAATATCGCCGTTGACTATATAATAATGTGTAAGCGTATCGCGGCTGCTCGTGCCGACGCACCTCGCTTGGGGGCGCAAGTGCGCACAGCCTGCGGCCTTTTACCGCAAAGTTCGGCAAAGGTAGCAAATCAGCACCCCGGTTGTCAAGACTTTAGACGAAAAAAGTGCTGCTATTTCAGATATTTTAACGATAATTGCCCGCCGTTCGGCGACATTCACCCATAGAAGCCGCCGTATGCACACAAATCGGTCAGTCCGTCACGGCCTCGGCCAATAGTGTGGCTGAAGT
This sequence comes from Roseburia faecis, assembly GCA_963614475.1. GTDB lineage: Bacteria > Bacteroidota > Bacteroidia > Bacteroidales > Muribaculaceae > CAG-873. Next base: position 2,610 of record CAVEDT010000078.1, on the reverse strand, counting down.
GGCATCGACGACGCGGACGCGCACCGTAGCTCCGACTTTGGCCTGTGGCACGGCATCGAAGACGCACACTTTGTTCTGCGAGGTGCGGCCTACGCGCTGTGCTGCGCTGCGCTTGGCTGCTCCTTCGACCAGGACTTCGAAGACCTTGCCTATGTCGCGGCGGTTCGAGGCCAGGGACAACTCGTTTTGCAAGGCAATCATACGGTTGAGGCGCTCGATTTTGACGTCTTCGGGTATATTGTCGGGCATGGTGCGGCTGGCCAGAGTGCCCGGGCGTTCGCTGTATTTGAACATAAAAGCGGAGTCAAAACCCACTTCGCGCATCAGCGACAGCGTCTGCTCAAAGTCTTCCTCGGTCTCGCCGTGAAATCCGGTGAATAAGTCGGTCGAAATGCCGGCATCGGGCATATAGCGGCGTATGGCGGCGATACGCTCGAGATACCACTCGCGGGTGTATTTGCGGTTCATGGCCTTGAGTACGGCGTTGCTGCCGCTTTGCACGGGCAGATGGACGTGCCGGCAGATATTGGGGTGGGCGGCCATAACTCGGAGGGTTTCATCGCTCATATCTTTGGGATGGCTGGTGGTGAAGCGTACGCGCATATCGGGTGCGGCTTCGGCCACGGCGGACAGCAATTCGGCAAATCCGGTGACGGTGCCGTCTTCGGCGACATATCGGTACGAATTGACGTTCTGTCCCAGTAGGGTTACCTCTTTGAAGCCCTGACGGCGCAGGTCGGCCACTTCGGCGAGTATGCTGTCGAGGGGGCGGCTGCGCTCGCGGCCGCGTGTATAGGGTACGATGCAGTACGAGCAGAAGTTGTTGCATCCGCGCATGATGGATACAAATCCGCTGACAACGGCTCCGCCCAAGCGTACGGGCATGACGTCGCGGTATGTCTCGGTGGTGCTCAGGGTGACATTGGCGCCCGGATGTCCGGCGGCGGCACCCTCGAGCAGTGCCGGCAGGTCCATATAGCTGTCCGGACCGGCCACGATGTCCACGCCGTGGTTGTCTATCAGGTCTTGGCCTGTGCGCTCGGCCATGCAGCCGATGACGCCGATGATGAGGCGACCGTGGCGGCGGCGACGCAGTGCACGCAGTGCTTCCAGTCGATGCAAAATCTTTTGCTCGGCGTTGTCGCGTATCGAGCAGGTGTTGAGCAGTACGGCGTCTGCTTGGTCGATGTCGTCGGTGGCGGTATACCCGGCCATACCCACTATGGAGGCCACGACTTCGCTGTCGGCAACGTTCATTTGGCAACCATAAGTCTCTATATATACCCGGTGCGGAGCTTCTTCCGCGTGCCGGAGCGGCGTTTCTTGCATATTTTTATAGAAAAAAGTTTGTGCGCTTGCGCACTATTGGCTAATTTTGCGCAAAATTACTAATTTTCCGCCGAAGTCCCACCATAGGCGAGGACCTATTGCGGCATAATAGCAGAGATAAACCATTTACATCTTTATTACCCCCAACCATGAGTTATAACTTCATCACGGCGCAAGAAGCTGCCGAAATGATCCACGACGGACAAACTCTGGGATTTTCGGGCTTCACCGCCCCCGGAGCGCCTAAATTCGTCACCGAGGCCCTCGCGGCCCGTGCCGTAGCCGAGCATGAGGCCGGCCGTCCCTTTAAGGTAAACATTTTCACCGGTGCATCCACTTCGGACCATGCAGACGGAGCACTGAGCCGCGCCAACGCCATCAATATGCGTGCACCGTATCAAAACGTTCCCGACCTGCGCAAGCGCATCAATGCCCATGACTGTCACTACTTTGACCGTCACCTCTCCGAGATGGCTCAGGAAGTACGCTACGGCTTTTATGGCGGTATCGACTGGTGTATCATCGAGGCTGCAGACATCACACCCGCCGGAGAAGTCCTGCTCGGTTGTGGCTTGGGCAACGTCCCCACTTACGCCAAACTGGCCAAGAATATTATCATCGAACTTAACGAGAAGCTGCCCAAGAGCCTCTACGGTATGCACGACATCGTGCTGCTGCAAGATCCTCCTCGCCGCCGCGAAATACCCATCTATGCAGCCAACGACCGCATAGGTACACCTATATTGAAAATTGATCCGGCCAAAGTGCGCGGCATCGTTCGCACCAACTCGTACGACGGCGTCAAGTCTTTTACCGCTCCGGATGCCGTGTCCGAGCAAATCGGCTCGAACGTAGTCAACTTCCTTATCGGCGAATACCGCAAGGGCGGTCTGCCCCCCGAATTCCTGCCTCTGCAGTCGGGCGTGGGCAACGTGGCCAATGCCGTGCTCTACAATCTGGGCGAAAGCAAGGAACTGCCGCCCTTTATGATGTATACCGAGGTGCTGCAAGATGCAGTGCTCGAACTGATGAAGAAGGGCAAATGTACCTTCGCTTCCACCTGCTCGATGACACTGTCCGACGATACCGAGGCCAAACTCTTCGCCGATATGAGCTTCTTCCACGACAAGATCCTTATGCGTCCGGCCGAAATCTCCAATAACCCCGAAGTCATTCGCCGCATAGGCGTCATTGCCATGAATACCGCTCTCGAGGCTGATATCTTTGGCAATGTCAACTCCACACACGTGCTGGGTACCAAGATGATGAACGGTATAGGCG
>CAVEDT010000077.1:0-6874 GCA_963614475.1 Roseburia faecis | reverse complement strand
CGTACACGGGGTATGGCGGTGCGTTGTGGTGTGGCTATGGCTTTGCGCAGCTCGGCGCGCCAAGCGGCGTCGCGGTCGGTCAGCTGCTGTATGCTTTCTTGGTTGTCTGACATAGCAGTATATGTTTCGGATATTTCAGTGAGACATTGGGGGGAGCGGTGGGAAGATGTATCAATCGTAGGCGTGCAGACGCATCAGCATCTCGTCAAAGTCCACCTGATGAGCATCGAATTCGGGTCCGTCGACGCACACAAAGCGTGTCTTGCCGCCCACGGTGACGCGGCAGGCGCCGCACATGCCCGTACCGTCCACCATAATGGTGTTGAGCGAGCATATCGTGGGTACATTGTACTGCGCCGTGAGCTTCGATACAAATTTCATCATTATGGCCGGGCCGATGGTGACCACCTGGTCCACGTGTTCGCGGTCAAGCACCGATTGTACGCCGGCGGTGACCAAGCCCTTGGTACCGTAGCTTCCGTTATCGGTCATGATAATGGTTTCGTCCGAGTACTGCGCCACCTGATTCTCGAGGATGATAAGGTCGCGCGTGCGGGCTGCCAATACCGAGATGACGCGGTTGCCGGCTTCCTTCATGGCCTTGATGATGGGCAGCAGGGGAGCCACGCCCACACCGCCGCCGCAGCATACCACGGTGCCGAATTTCTCGATATGTGTCGCCTTGCCCAGCGGTCCCACCACGTCGGTGAGGCTGTCGCCGACCTCAAGGCCGCAGATGGCGTGGGTGCTGAAGCCTACATCCTGCACCACCAGCGTGATGGTGCCTGCCGGGATGTCCGCATCGGCTATGGTCAGGGGTATACGTTCGCCCTTATCGCCGCAGCGTACGATGACGAAGTGCCCCGGACGACGTGCTCGCGCTATCTCCGGAGACTGAACCACCAACTTCACAACTTTGGGGCTGAAATATTCTTTGCTTACAATTTTGTACATAGTCTTGAGTGTATATTTGTGCTGCCGAAGCGTGTGCCCCGGCTATCGGGTGCAAAATTATCAAAAAAACACAGACGACACGAATAAAGACCGAGAAAAATGACTATTTTTGTCGCGTTATACAACACCTTTCCTCATTATAATAAACATCTAAGACAGCAAATATGTCCGAAAATACCACAAAACATGCAGCCGAACCGCTGCAAATCAACGAGATATTCAATGCTGCGCGCGTCCTCAACGGCGTGGCTCGCCATACGGCGCTGGTACATGCGCCCAATTTCAAACCCGGTGTCGAGCTGTGGCTCAAACCCGAGTGCCTGCAGCTGACGGGTTCGTTCAAACTGCGCGGTGCCTATTACAAGATTTCGCAGCTCAGCGACGAGGAAAAGGCTCGCGGCGTCATCGCCTGCTCGGCCGGCAACCACGCGCAGGGTGTCGCCCTGGGCGCAACGCACAATGGTATCAAATCGCTGATATGTCTGCCGGCCGGTGCACCTATATCCAAGGTGGAAGCCACCAAAGGCTATGGTGCCGAGGTATGCCTTGTGCCGGGCGTCTACGATGATGCATACGCCAAGGCGCTCGAACTCAAGGAGCAATTCGGGTACACCTTTGTACACCCCTTTGACGACCCGCTGGTGATTGCCGGTCAGGGTACTATCGGTCTCGAAATACTCGAGGATCTGCCCGAAGTCGAAGCCGTGGTAGTGCCCATAGGCGGCGGAGGCCTGATTTCGGGTGTGGCTTTTGCCATCAAGACCCTGCGCCCGGGCATCAAAGTCTATGGCGTACAAGCCGAAGGCGCCCCCTCGATGTATCAGTCGCTGCACGAAGGACACTCGGTGCACCTGCCCAGCGTGGCCACTATTGCCGACGGCATTTGCGTCAAAGAGCCGGGAGTCAACACCTTTGCCTTCTGTCAGAAATATGTGGACGAGGTCGTCACCGTCAGCGACGACGAAGTGGCTGCGGCCATACTTGCCCTTATCGAGAAACAGAAACTGGTCAGCGAAGGCGCCGGAGCCGTCAGCGTGGCTGCCGTGATGTTTGACAAATTGCCCGTCCAAGGCAAGAAAGTCTGCTGCCTCGTATCGGGCGGCAATATAGACGTCAATACACTCAATCGCGTCATCACCCGCGGCCTGGTCAAGAGCGGCCGCTTCTATACCGCCATCATCAACCTCGCCGACAAACCCGGCCAGCTCTCCGGCGTCTGCGGCGTCATCGCCCAGCTCGGCGGCAACATCATCTCCGTCACACACGAACGCCTCGACGCTTCGGTCGAAATCAACGGCTGCACGCTGCGCATAGATATGGAGACGCGCAACGCCGAGCATATCGAACAGGTACGCCAAGGCCTCCGCGATGCCGGATACAAGGTACTCAACTGACCCGCCATCTACATCGACACAAAGCAGATACCTATATTAAACTCTAATAATTCTATTATGGACTGCAAAAAATTCTCCTCCGCACTTCCGGCATTGCTCATCGCAGCCGGTATCATTATCAGCGGCTTTGCCCTCAAGGCCGGCATCGACAACTTCGCATTCCGCGACCGCGAAGTCAGCGTCCGCGGCCTGGCCGAACGCACAGTCAAGGCCGACAACGCCTCCTGGAACGTAAGCTACACCATCACCGGCAACGACCTCCAGGCCCTGTACGCCCAACTCGAGGACAAAAACGCCACAGTCAAAGCCTTCATCAAAGAATGTGGCATCGACGAGGCGGACATCACCTTCGGCACTCCCTCGGTGTACGAGCCCGAAGCGGAACGCTACGGCGAGACCAATCGCAACTACCGCTACGCACTTACCGGCACGGTCAACGTCAACACCACCAAGGTAGACGACGTCTACGCCATGGTCGGCAAGCAAGGCGTACTGCTGGCACGCGGCATCCCCTTCTCGAGCACCTACGTCAACTACACCTTCAACGGTCTCAACAGCATCAAGCCCGAGATGATAGCCCAAGCCACCAAGAACGCACGCGAAGCCGCCGCCCAATTTGCCAAAGACAGTGAGTCCACCCTTGGCAAAATCAAGACTGCCAGCCAGGGCCAATTCTCCATCGAAGACCTCGACTCCGGCAAGCCCTACATGAAGAACGTCCGCGTAGTCTCCACCGTCGTCTACTACCTCGAGGACTGACCGGAATCGATGCGGAGGATTATCCTCGAAGATACTCCAAACTATAAACCGCAAACAATATCGGCGGGGAAGCGACACCGTTTCGCTTCCCCGCCGCTTCATTTTCCCCGGACCTTACTATATAGATACAATGGCGTAAAACGCGTACAATTTGCATTAAGAAAAGATGAATGTCGGGGTGGGGTGGTGGTTATTCGCGGAAAATGAGTAATTTTGTGGATAAAGCGGACGCGGAACGGCGATGCCGGCCGTGGACGAACCGTTTTGAGATATTTTAATGCCATAGAGTACCCTAAAAACGACTTATAAAACTGAAAATTATGCGAATAAAGGCATCTTTGGGCGGCGGAATCGTAGCCGCGATGATGGCGGCGACGGCGCTGTCGTCTACGGTGTGTGCCGAGGCACAGACTACCGAATTGAAGTATGACTGGGGCGTATGCGACACGCTGGCGATGTATAACGTCGGCCCCGGTATCACTTATTCTAAGCTGGTGTACCATGACAAGCCACTGATAGTGTGGCTTGTGGAGGTCGACTTGACCAATCCTTATAATAAGGTGGAGCAGGCTCCGAGCCGTATGGCTGTCCCGGATGTCAAACGCTGGACGGTGCCGACGTTCCAGACTGAACTGTCCAAGCCGGGGCATAATGTGTGCGTGGCTTGGAATCACGATTTCTTTTCGTATGACGATGGTATCACTATCGGCCTGAATATCCATGAGGGCCAGCCTAATTACACGAAGTTCAGCCGCTCGACGCTGGCCTTCGACGATAAGAAGCATGCCGAGGTGTTCCGCGCCAATATCAGCCCTTATGTCGCAATAGGTGATGAGAAGGCGTATATCGACTTCTTCAATCGCGGGGCTGTGTCCTACTGGGGCAGTTGTGTGCTGTATAATATGTTCAATGTCTCGACGTTGACCGAGGCCGGTCATTATATCGCGTTGCAGCCTATCGACACGTGGGCCGTAAATCGCCCCGAAGGTACGCGTTGCCGCGTGACGGCCATTTCGGACGAGCCGATACAGACGAGCGCGGACACGTATGTGCTGTATCTCCGCAACGAGAAACTGCACGCTCTGGATAATGCGGCTGTGGGCGACATCGCCACTGTGTATCAGACTTTTGATGCTCCGATATGGGGCATTATCCCCGAGAATATCGTGGAGTGCTTCCATGGCTACGTGAGCATAGTCCATGACGGAGTGCTGCATAAGGGTGAGTATGACGATTTTGAGAACGGAAGCGGCTATCCCAACGGTCGCTCCTACGAGCTGTCATCGCGCACCATGGCCGGCATCAATAAGGAGGGCAATCGCCTGTATGTGGCTGTCAACGAGGCCGGTTCGGGCAATAGCGAGTCTATAGACTGCATCGAGATGGCCGCGTTCCTCGTGGATCACGGCGCCAACGATGTGGTCAACTTTGACAGCGGTGGCAGCGCCGCCATTTCGCTGGACGGCGAGATGCTCAATTACCCGATGCGCGGCGGGTCGATACGTCCGGTGGCCGATGCCATGCTGGCCGTGTCTACGGCGCCCGAGGATGCTGCTGTGGCGTCCATAGGCTTTACCAATCGTCGCCGCCGTATGCCGATGCTTGGCGCAACGCCCTTAGGCGTAATGGTTTACAATGAGTACGGCGACATCGTGTCCAAGGATGTCACCAAGGATTGCACTTTTGAGTGCGTACCGGCCGAGCTGGGTTACGTGGACGCCGAAGGCGTGCTGCATGCATCCAATAATGCCGTGTCAGGCAAAATCATGGCCTCCTACAACGCTGCAGGCAAGACTCTGACGGCCGAAATGCCGATATTCTTGGCTCAAATTGACGGCGTGAAGCCGGCCAACAGCACCTTGCTTATAGACAAATATCGTCGTCAGATGCTGGGTTTGCGCGGTGTCTGCGGTGGTATCAATATCGATGTAGACCCGTCGGCATTTGACTGGACGGCATCGCCCGAGGGCATCGTCGACATAGACGACAAGGGATACGTCACGGGCAAGGCCAATGGTACGGCAACCGTTACCGGGACATATAAGGACTTGGAAGTGAAGGTGGAAGTGACTGTCGAAATCCCCGAAAGCGATATAGACCTCACGCGTTTTGACGACGGAACGGTCTTCGGAATGAAGTATGCGTCGGCGCTCATCAAGAATTTCAAGGCCGTCACCACCGACCTTCCCGAAGGCTGGGACCGCGGCGCATCGCTCACCTTTGACCTCAAGAGCAACCGCAACCCTCTGGTGACATTTAATCCCGGAGCTTCGATACGACTGTACTCGCTGCCTAAGAGCCTGACACTGACGATGAACGACCGCGACAATGTCGTGAACGAAATCAAGATGGACTTTGTAGACGCCGAAGGCACACGTTTCAGTCTTTCCAATGCCGTAGTCCCCGGGCAGCAGGAGTATGTCTTCGGATTTGCCGAGAGCGACGGCACCGAGATGCTGACACCCCGCTATCCGCTGACTTTCGAGAAGATGTACTTCACTATGGTCAAGAAAAGCGTCACCGGCGCGCGCCTGGACTTGCGCTCGATTACAGCCAATTACCCCGGTATGGGTGCCGTAGAAGATGTCATGGGCGACCGGAGCGAAAATACGTCCATCATTGCCCGCCGACAGGGCGACAATATCGCCATAGACCTTAACGGCGCGGTTGCCGGCATGTCCAAGGTGCGCGTGTCTACCATTTCGGGCGCCGTGGCGCTGTCTGCCGATGCCGATTTCGTCTCCGGCGCGGCGGCCGTGTACGCTCCCGCACTCGCCCCGGGCATATACCTCGTCACGGTGTACTCAAACACTTTGGCACGTCCGCTGACAGCCAAACTCATTGTACGCTAACGACTAATCTGACCTGACCGATGCCCGGGGCCGAACGATACAACGTCTCCCCCGGGCATTGACATTTCCAAATATTCATTGCCTATGCCTGCCAATAAAAACGCGATGACCCGATACAAGTTGCTTGACGACCTGCTCAGCAACCGCTATCACGATTACTCGATAGCCGATATGACCGAGTACATCAACGAACGCCTTGCCGAGTATGGCGAGGAGGACAGCGTCGTACGTCGTACCGTCGAAAAGGATATCCGATACCTGGAGGAAGGCCCTTTTGCCGCTGACATCGAGCGCTATACCGTCGATGCCGTCAGCCGCGACGGTCTGACGACGGTCAAGAAACGATGCCTACGCTACAGCGACCAAGGCTTCTCGATTTTCAAGCAAAAAATGAGCGCCGACGAAAGGCTGATGCTTCGCGAAGCTCTGCGCATTATGGGACAGTTTGACGGTCTGCCCAATTTCGCCACCCTCGAGCGGCTGCGTCAATCGTTGGGTCAAAGCGACGACGATGACCGCGAAATTATATCCTTCACGCGCAATCCCTTAGGCGAGTCCAATATCCTCGGAGTGCTGTTTACGGCCATATCGCAGAAGGTTGTTGTCGAATTCAAGCACTACCACTACGACCATCCGGAAGATAAACAACTGTTTCGTGTCAATCCGCTGTTACTCAAGGAGTACAACTGTCGATGGTTTATGCTCGGCACCATCGTAGGCGTCGAGAAGTTGTATCTCTTTGCTCTTGACCGCATTTCGGACCTGCGTATGGTACACGAGGCGCAATATCAGCCCTACGATGGAGATTTGAGCGAACGCTTCGATGATATCATCGGAATGACTGACTATAAACGCAATCCGGTGCTGGATATCGTGTTTTGGACAAGCGATGTGACCTTCGGATATGTTCGAAGC
>CAVEDT010000076.1:0-6895 GCA_963614475.1 Roseburia faecis | reverse complement strand
GTACAAGGTCGCATCGATATTCCTTGATGCCGACTGCGAAGTGTACCTGCCTGCCGTGGACGACCACGGCGTGGACATGCTGGTCATTCCGCCCAAAAACCTTAACGACATGCTGTCACTTCCCACCGAAGTAGCTCAAGAACTCTACAAAGCCGGACAGTCCGGCATTCTGGAAGTGCAGGTCAAATCACTCAGCACGGGAGGACTTTTTGCCGCCATCTCCTGTCCCAATCCCCGCCCTAATTACTTCTACGTGTTCTACATCCGCTCGCTTGAAACGTATTGGCTTATTCCATCGCTGGACTTTGTCAAGATTGCAAGCCAGAACAGCGCGACATGCAAAAACGCATTCAAGTACTCGTTGACACTTGCCACCGGCAAGGGCGAGCTTCGCCGCACCGAGTACATCATCAAGCAGCCCAAACACTAACGACATCCGCACGCCCTCCCCTTCCGGGCAGCCATGCCCGGGACGGAGGCCGTGCGATGCCACACTCATCAACCAAAATTCTCAAATAAAAACATCCACCGAAATGGTCGGACGATGTAAACCCGGACATCATCCTCGCCTTTCCAATAAAAAACCGACAACAATGAATCGACTACTACGAATTATTATGCCGCTGGTAGCTCTGCTACTCGCGACACCACCGGTTGCCGCATACGACTACGACTTCGAAGACAACGGCATGTACTACCTTATCACCTCGGAAGATGACCTCACCTGCGCAGTTGCTACCGGCAACAAAGCTTACGCCGGCAACGTGGTCATCCCTGCCACTGTCACCTTCGAGGGCGTAACCTACAAAGTAACCGCCATCGCGGCAAACGCCTTCAAAGATTGCAAGCGCCTCAAATCGATAGACCTCGGCAATGTCACAGAAATGGGCGACTATGCCTTTTCGGGGTGCACAAGCCTTGCAACCATAGACCTTAAGAACGTAACTGAAATAAGTTCTTCAGCCTTTTCGGGATGCACAAGTCTTACGACTATAGACTTAAAAAACGTAACTAAAATAGGCACTTCGGCCTTTTTGGGATGCAGAAGTCTTACGACTATAGACTTAAAAAACGTAACCAAGCTCGGCGCCAGCGCTTTTGCAAATTGCACATGTTTAGAGAGCGTTGACCTACAAAACTTCACTAAACTAAGTGGGACTTTTTATGGCTGTTCAAGTCTTAAAAAAGTTGAAGGTACACAAAACCTAAAAACTTTATTTACATCATATAGTACTAATGGAGATATTTGGGGCTCATTTGAAGGATGTTCCTCATTAACAAGCCTTGACCTGCCAAATGTATATCAGGTTGGGGAAAGAACATTCAGTGACAGCAATCTAACAAGCATAATACTTCCCAATTGTAGCGTAGTAACCTACAACAATAGAAATAATAACAATACCTTTTGCTCAAAAGCATTAACAACACTTGCAATCCCCAATGTAATATATTTTGTAGGTAAAAATTCTCTACCTTTAACACTTACCGAATTAGTACTGGGAAAGCGTACACACCTATACGACAAAGAATACGACACTGTTTATGAAGCATTCGATACATCATGCAAAACCCTAAAGAAAGTCACATTTCTGAGTGCAGAACCCCGATATGAGCAGATTGGGTCTGACTGGTTCCCAAACGCCGACATATATGTTCCTAAAGGCTCAGCATCCGCATATAAAGAATATAAGGCAAAATACCCAAACTGCTGCAAAAATATATATGAGTTCGAGCCGGAGGTGAAAATGAGCGAGAGCGCTGTCACAATACGCCTTGACGGACGCTACCAGCTCTCGGCTATGGTTCTTCCATATTACGACTCGACAAACATCCAATGGGAAAGCTCCAATCCAAGCGTTGCAGACGTCTCGTCCAAAGGCGTGGTTTTCGCCCTTTCGGAAGGAAGCGCAACAATAACAGCCAAATACGGTGATGCAACGGCAACCTGCGCCGTCAAAGTTTCCAAGACAGAAAGCGTCGAGGACGTGAAGGCAGACGCTGCCACCGAGTATGATGTGTACAATCTGCAGGGCATTATGGTTCGTAGCAAATGCGACAAAGCAGACATCTACGACCTGCCCGGCGGCATATATATCCTCGTGTCGCCGCAAGGCCGCACCAAAGTCCGCATCTGACGCTACCGCGTAAAGGTATCTGACAACGCCGCCGGGAGACGCTGACGGATGCCGCATACAGACATAACATTACGTGCCGCAAGGCACGCCCACCTTCCCCAAGCCGGGAGACTGCATGGAACATAAGCGATGGTGCAGCCTCCCGGCTTTTCATTTTTATTACCTCGATGACGCGTGCCCGAGGTCTATAACTATTTTCGACGGTTTTGCGGCATTTAGGATTAATTATTAACTTTGTGGCACGGAAGTCCGGCGGTGCAGGCACTGCCGACGACAGCCGACGCCATAGGCGAGGCTGTAAGGCAAGGTCCGCACACCGTAGACCGATGCTGCAGACGAATATGCAAAACAAGACTATATCTATCATATTATCCCCGAAATAAACCCGAGAATATGGAACAAGACAAAGAGATTTTTGAGATTATCGCCGCTGAAGACCGTCGCCAGCGCAAGGGTATCGAGCTGATTGCCAGCGAGAACTTCGTAAGCGAGCAGGTGCTGCGCGCCATGGGGTCGTGCCTCACCAACAAATATGCCGAGGGCTATCCCGGTCACCGCTACTACGGTGGCTGTCAGGAGGTAGACCGCTCGGAAACCTTGGCCATAGAGCGCGTCAAGCAACTTTTCGGTGCCGAGTACGCCAACGTGCAGCCGCACAGCGGTGCGCAAGCCAATATGGCCGTATTCATGGCCGTGCTCAATCCCGGCGACAAATTCCTGGGACTCAATCTGTCACACGGTGGCCACCTGTCGCACGGCAGCCCCGTCAATTTCTCCGGTCTGATGTTCCATGCGCTCGAGTACAACGTCAGCGCCGAAACAGGACTGGTGGACTACGAACAAATGGAGGAAGTGGCACGCCGCGAGCGTCCACGCCTGATTATCGGCGGTGCCAGTGCCTACAGCCGCGAATGGGACTATGCCCGTATGCGCCGTCTGGCCGATGAAATAGGCGCGATATTTATGGTCGATATGGCCCACCCCGCCGGACTGATAGCCGCCGGATTGCTGGACAATCCCGTGAAATATGCGCATATCGTCACCTCCACCACCCATAAGACACTGCGCGGACCGCGCGGCGGCATCATACTCATGGGCAAGGACTTCGAGAATCCCTGGGGCAAGAAGACACCCAAGGGCGTCACCAAGATGATGAGCCAGTTGCTGGACTCGGCCGTATTCCCCGGCGTACAGGGCGGCCCGCTGGAACACGTCATCGCCGCCAAGGCCGTGGCCTTTGGCGAGGCTCTCCAGCCGTCATTCACCGAGTATCAGAAACAGGTACGCACCAATGCGGCAGCCCTGGCCAAGGCTCTGATAGACATGGGTTACAACATCGTCAGCGGCGGCACCGACAACCACTGCATCCTGGTGGATCTGCGCAGCAAATTCCCCGAACTGACGGGCAAAGTAGCCGAACGTGCTCTCGTAGAGGCTGATATCACAGCCAATAAGAATATGGTGCCCTTTGACAGCCGCTCGCCGTTCCAGACCTCCGGCATACGCCTGGGCACTCCGGCCATCACTACACGCGGCGTGCGCGAGGATCTTATGGGCCCCGTAGCCGAGATGATAGACCGCGTGCTGCGTGCGCCCGAAGACGCCGCCGTCATCGCCGCCGTACGCGCCGAGGTCAACGCTATGATGTCCGACCGACCCATATTTGCCTGGTAAGACAAGACCGGCATTGCCAAACCACATATTCGGCCTATATTTATAGGTCGGCAATGGTCTTTGCCAAACAGCAATAAATCATAATCAACTATAATTCCGCTAAATAACACATGCAAGGCGTCATCTATGGAATCATCGTTGCCGGAGGCTCGGGCAGCCGCTACGGCGGCTCTATGCCCAAACAGTACCTGCCTATGGGGCGGGACAGCCGGCCGGTATTGATGTATTCCATAGACGCCATGCTGGCGGTATGTCGGCCCGAAAATCTCCGCATCGTCATAGCCGAGGACAGCCTTGAGCTATGGCGAAAGCTGAGCAAAACGTCGCCGCTATACGCATCCATCGAGACCGTCTGCGGCGGTGCCACGCGCTGGCAATCGGTACACAACGGGCTGGCAAGTCTTCCGCCGACAGCCCCGGGCGACATCGTACTGGTGCATGACGGAGCGCGTCCAGTGGTGCCGCCCGAAGTGGTGCGTGCCGTTGCCGAAGCCGCTGCCGAGCGGCATGCAGCCGTACCCGCCGTCGCCGTCACCGACTCGCTGCGATGCCTCGACGCCGACGGCACGAGCCATGCCGTCGACCGCAGCCGCTATTACGCCGTGCAAACGCCGCAGGGCTTCGACTTGGAGATGTTGCGTCGAGCATACGCGGCGCCATATTCGCCGACATTTACGGATGATGCAAGCGTCTTCGAAGCCGCCTGTGATACGCCCATAGCTCTTGTGCCGGGCAGCCCCGACAATATCAAAATCACCTACAACGGCGACATCGGACGTGCCACCGAGATTTTGTCCTCACGCCGATGAATCCGCTGCGTCGCATCGAAATACAATACGTCAAAGGCATAGGCCCCAAGCGAGCCGAGCTGCTGACCTCCGAGTTGGGCATACGCACGGCTTACGACTTACTGCGCCACTTCCCCTCCGGCTACGTCGACCGCAGCAAGACCTACCGCATCGCCGACTTGGAAGGCGAGATGCCGGCTGTGCAATTGCGCGGCCGCTTTGTGTCCATGAACACTGTCGGCGAAGGCGCCAAAATGCGCTTGTCAGCTATATTCACCGACGGCACGGGCACCATTGAAGTCATTTGGTTTCGCGGTATACGCAACATACGCGAGATGTACAGCATAGGCACCGAATACGTCATCTTCGGCAAACCTACGGTCTACGGCCGTAGCCACATGTGGAATATGGCACACCCCGAAGTAGACGCCGCCAATTCGACCGCGCTCACCGAAGGCCTCCGCGCCGTATATCCACTGACCGAAAAATTGCGCCAACGCAATGTCGGGTCACGCCAATTCCATCAATGGATTACGGCGCTGCTGTCCGCCACGCCGCCCATACCGGAGACGTTGCCGGCCTCCGTGGTCGACGACTGCCGATTGATGTCCTTAGACCGGGCGCTGCGCACGATACACAACCCCGCGGACAGCACCGCACTTCAACGCGCCCGCGAGCGCTTGAAATTCGAGGAACTGCTGTACATTCAGGCCGATATGGTGCGGCGCAACCTCCACCACCGCCGTCAGTCCATAGGGCACCTGATGCCGCGCGTGGGACGATACTTCAACACCTTCTACGGCAGTTGCCTACCCTTTAGCCTCACCGAGGCGCAAAAACGCGTCATACGCGAAGTCCACGCCGATATGCGCACCGGCCACCAGATGAACCGTCTGGTGCAGGGCGATGTAGGCAGCGGCAAGACTCTCGTGGCACTGATGACCATGCTGCTGGCCCTTGACAACGGATACCAAGCATGCCTGATGGCGCCCACCGAAATCCTGGCCGGACAGCATTACGAGACATTGACGTCCATGGCCGCACAAATAGGAGTCAACATCAAGTTGCTGACCGGATCGACCCCGGCGGCACGACGCCGCGAAATACATGCAGGACTGCTGGACGGCAGCGTACACATACTCGTGGGCACACACGCCGTACTCGAAGACACCGTACAATTCCACAACCTCGGTCTGGCCGTCATCGACGAGCAACACCGCTTCGGCGTGGCTCAGCGTGCCCGCATGTGGTCCAAAAACAGCGTGCCGCCGCATATTTTGGTAATGACGGCCACGCCCATTCCACGCACACTGGCCATGACCGTCTACGGTGACCTCGACGTCTCGGTCATAGACGAATTGCCACCCGGGCGCAAACCGGTGACGACAGTATTGCGCTATGACAACCAACGTCTGCAAGTAATGAAAGCTCTGGCTGCACAATTACGCCAAGGCCGCCAAGCATATATCGTGCACCCGCTGATACACGATAATCCCAAGCTGGAACTGCGCAGCGTCGAGGAAGGCTACGACATCATCCGCGAGACCTTCCCGCAATATAAGGTCGCACTGGTTCACGGCCAATTAAAACCGGACGAAAAGGATTACCAAATGCGAATATTCGTCGAGGGCGAGGCTCGTATTATGGTCGCCACCACCGTCATCGAAGTAGGCGTCAACGTGCCCAACGCCACCACAATGATTATCGAAAATGCCGAACGCTTCGGTCTGAGCCAGTTGCACCAACTACGCGGGCGCGTAGGTCGCGGTGCCGACCAAAGCTACTGCGTACTGATGGCACCGGCCAAGTTGAGCCGCGACAGCCGACAGCGCCTCGAGCTGATGACTCAGACCACCGACGGCTTTGTAATCGCCGAAGCGGATATGCGTATGCGCGGCCCGGGCGATATCGAAGGCACCATGCAAAGCGGCATCCCCTTCGACCTGCACATAGCCAACCTCGCCACCGATGGCCAGATTATTCAAATGGCACGAAATGCCGCCGAAAAGCTATTGACCGCCGACCCCGACCTATCCAATCCGGCGAATGCAGCCTTTGCCGAGGAATTTCATGCCGTCCTCGACCGTACAGCCGACTGGAGCCGCATATCCTGACACAGACACTCTCACCCTTTTCAGGAACAGACACACAGCCCGTAAAAAATATTTTTTCACTCCGGCTGTTGAATTCTTCAGGCTCTTTTTGTAATATTGCATCTGCCCTTGGGCTCAATATTGTCCTAACAATAGTTCGTTAAAAAATTAGATATTAGCTAAGCGACTTCAGCCGCTGCGCCAA
>CAVEDT010000075.1:0-6966 GCA_963614475.1 Roseburia faecis | reverse complement strand
GTCGCCGGCTCCGGCAATACTGCGTCTCACCTCGGTGGGATAGGAGATTCGGTAGATGTAAGACAGATTAAGGCCGTAATCGAATACGAGGGCAAGGGTTACCTAATCGAAGCCCGATGGCTGAAATTTTCGGACCGCAATCTTTCGACAGCATCTGACATCTTTGCATCGGACAATTTCAGACCGCGCCCACAGATGGACGGTTGGTTCGACCTGCCGCGTTTGGATATACATTCGGGCGCCGCACGGACGCTCTATGGCCCTGTTCTGCCGATAATGGCGTTGGTGCTGATGTTTGTGGCCGTATGGCTGATACTACGTACCCGATTTATATTGATATCCGTCCTGCCTTTTATTGCTGCTACGGCTATTATGATTTATATGGCGGTGATGATAGATTGGGATGCACTATGGTGGTGTAACCCCGATTATGTCGGATTGCCCAAAGCAATTTGCGGAATTCTGCCTGTGGCATTGTTTATGGCCTTGACCTTCTGCTACTTCTTCTGCGTGACGACTTTTGCCAAAGGTTCGTTTGTTGTATGGCCCATTATAGTAGGCTATCTATTGCAGTGGCCTATGATGATGTTGTCTTCTGTACTTATCGGAAACGTATGGCCAGCTTTTGTCGTGTGCTATGGTCTCCCGATGCTTATCAATGGGCTACGCTCGCGGTTGTATGGTGTTGTAATGACGATAGCCGGAATTATCGCGCTTTATACATTCGTTGTCTCGCTGGCCGTAACCATACAGATTTCGATGTGGATATTAATGGCTTTGGCTATTTCTTCCCCGATAGTATGGTTGCTGGTATCCAAAGTCTTCGGCAAATACATTATAGCCGGGAAGCAGAAGTGGGTATGGCGTGATGGCAGAGCTCAGTACGTATATGATTATGATAATCACCCTACAGACCGCACGTTGTAATCGTTCCCGGCTATACGATTTCGAGACACGCTTAGACCGATAAATAAACGAAGCCGAATTCTATGTCAAGAGTTCGGCTTCGTTTTTTTGTCAATACTTTGCCGTAGCCAAGGGGAACCAATGGGGAAGAGTAGAAGAACAGCCTCTGCGACGGAAGTGCTGTCGCAGGGGCTGTGAAGTGGTGTATATCGTGGGGTAGGGCACCGAGACGTACGCACGCTTATGCGCACCTCCGATGCTGCCTATATCAATCGCCTTCGAGGTCTACGGGAACGGCTACGATGCGGTAGTTGTGGCCGCGGACAAAGTTGAGTATTTCGTCACGTACGGGGCAGGGCTCGATGTCGTTTTCGATGCGTCGGAGGGCGTTGAACACCGAGGTCTGTGTCTGGTAGATGTGACGGTATGCTTTGGCTGCGTTGTCGATGTCTTCGGGCGTGAAGTCGCCTTTGCGATGCGACATGACCTTGGCGTTGACGCCGTAATATACGGCGGGGTTGTGTGCCAGGATGATATAGGGAGGCACGTTGCCGCTGACGCGACATCCGCCTTTGACAAACACCCATTTGCCGATATTGGAGTTCTCGTGCACGATGACGCTGGACGAGAGTATGGTGCAAGTGTCTATGGTGACGTTACCGGCCACCTTGACGCCGTTGCCCAATACACAGGGACCGATGATGTTGCTGTCGTGTCCGATGTGTGTCTCGGCCAGGATGAAGCAACCGTCGCCTATGCGTGTGCCGCCTTCTTCGGCGATGCCGCGGTTGATGATGACTTGTTCGCGGATGATATTATTGTCACCTATGTAGCAGTATGTTTTCTGGCCTTTCCAACGGAAGTCCTGGGGGTCGGCGCCGATGACGGCTCCTTGGTAGACTTTGTTGTTTTTGCCCATACGGGTGCCGCTAATGATGCTGGCGTAGGGCATAATGGTGCATCCGTCGCCGATTTCAACATCTGCGTCGATGTACGCAAAGGGATGGATGGTGACGCCTTCGCCTATTTTGGCGCTGGGGTCAACGTGCGCTAATGGACTGATCATTCTTTTAGCTGTGTTTTTGTTGGACTTATAAGGTGGAGGAAAGTATCATCGTCCGCCGCCGAGGCTTTGGTATAGGTTGATGATGGCTTGGTTGCGAGCCAGACGGCACGATACTTGGTTGAGCTGGGCCGAGAGAAGGCTTTGCTGTGCGGTGAGCACTTCGAGGTATGTACCGTTGGCGTATATCATCAAGTCGTTGGTGTACTCGACGGCTTTTTCGAGGTCGACGCTCTGAGCTTCGAATATGGCTGCACGCTGTCCGGCGGTGGTGTAAGCGCTCATAGCGTTGGATACCTCGGAGGCAGCGCTCAGCAGAGTGTGCTCAAAGCTGTTGAGAGCTTGAGCCTGTTGGGCTTTGGCGGCTTGTAGGCGAGCGATATTCTGTCCGCGGGCAAACAAGGGAGCGGTCAGCGATCCCGCCAGGTTGTAGAACCATTCGCCGGGGTTTTTGATCATAGTACCCAGCTGATTGGTAAATCCACCGGTAAAGCTGATAGAGAGGCTCGGGTAGAATGCGGCGCGAGCACCGGCGGTGGTATAGTATGCGGCTGCCAGCGAGCGTTCGGCGGCGGTGACATCGGGACGCATGGCCAGGTAGGACATGGGTACGCCTTGCAGTATGGGGGTGGGGATGTCGAGGGTGGCATCGGCGCTTACTTCCCAGTGCGTGGGCATAGTCTCGACGAGCAGGCTCATGGCGTTGTCCAAGTTGAGACGGGTGTCTTCGAGCGCTGTGATTTGGGCCAATACGCTTTGGAGGTTGGCATTTGCTTGTACGACGGCGGCCTCGGTCATTCCGGCTTTGCCGGCTTCTTTGAGGTCTCGCATTACTTGGACGCTTTCGCCCCAGAGTTTGGCCGTATTGCGTACCACTTTGAGCTGAGCCTCGACGGCGGCCATAGAGTAGTATGTATTGGCTACAGTTGCGATAATCTGAGAGCGTACGGCCTGAGCGTAAGCTTCGCTTTGCTCTACAGCCACGGCGGCGCCGCGCTTGTTGTTGAGCAGTTTGCCGAAGAGGTCAACTTCCCAGGATACTACAGCCGGTATCTGGTAGCCCCAGGATATGGAGCTGCCGGCAATGGAGCTTCCCGAGCCGTTGGGTGCAAGCGTTACGGAGGGGAGGTACGCAAGTTTGGCGCCGCGCAGTTGGGCCTGAGCGATGTCGATGTTGAGGCGGGCGTTGGCCAGTGTGGTGTTTGATGCCAAGGCTCGGTCGATAAGGTCGGCCAGTACCGGGTCGGTGAAGACTTCTTCCCACAGCAGGTTGCCGAGGGCGGTGCTGTCTACGCCGTTTTGGCGAGCCTGTACGTATTCGGCTGTGAGGGGCGTATTTTGAGGCGTCTCATATTTTTTGTAGATGCCGCAGGAGGTGGCCGCCACGGCCAAGGTGGCGGCTACCAGGGTTGCGGTGATTATGTTTTGTTTCATGTTGTGTCGTATGAGGGGATTAGTTCTCGGGTGTAAATTGCTCGATTTCGCTTTCGATTGTACCTCCACGTTCGGCGTTGTCCCAGTGTATAGGCGTAATCTTCTCTTGAATCTTCTGGAATGCGACGAAGAGTGCGGGTACGATGAATATCTGGAGAATCATACCGATGAGCATACCGCCTACGGCACCTACGCCGAGGGCGTTGTTACCGTTGGCGCCTACGCCGGTGGAGAACATCAAGGGCAGCAGGCCGATGATGAGTGCCAGCGAGGTCATCAGAATAGGACGCAGACGGGCCCCGGCCCCGGCGATGGCGGCGTTGAGCACGGACATACCGGTCTTGCGGCGGTCAAGGGCGAATTCGACGATAAGGATGGCGTTCTTGGCCAACAGACCGATAAGCATAATCAGCGCAATCTGCAAGTAGATGTTGTTGCTTATGCCGAAGGTGAGCGCGAATATGAACGAGCCCATAAGGCCGAAAGGTATGGAGAGGATAACGGCCCAGGGGAGAATGTAGCTTTCGTACTGAGCGGATAGCAGCAGGTAGACGAAGAGCAGACACAGGGCAAAGATGATGGCGGTGGC
The DNA here is from genome assembly GCA_963614475.1 of Roseburia faecis. Classification (GTDB taxonomy): domain Bacteria; phylum Bacteroidota; class Bacteroidia; order Bacteroidales; family Muribaculaceae; genus CAG-873. Next base: position 2,974 of record CAVEDT010000075.1, on the reverse strand, counting down.
GCTTCCCGAACTTTGGGCTTCTTCGCGTGTCATACCGGCGTATTCGTAGCCGTAGCCTTGGGGCAGTACCTGAGCAGCCACGCGCTGTATGGCGGCGATGGCATCACCCGAGGAGTATCCGGTGTTGGGCTGGCCGGTGACGCTGATGGAGTTGAACATATTGAAGCGGTTGAGTAAGTCAGGTGCGTAAACGCGCTTGAGGGCTACGAAGTTGGTGATAGGAGCCATTTCGCCTGTCTCGCCGCGAACCTTGATGGCGTTGAGTGTCTCGGGGGAGACGCGTGCCGAGGGTTCGGCTTGCATCATTACGCGGTAGATTTTACCGAAGCTGTTGAAGTTGCTGACATACATACTGCCATAGTATCCTTGGAGAGTGCTGAGGATGGTCTTGGGCGAGATGCCGGCTTGTTTGGCCTTAGCCACGTCGATATCCACCTGATATTGGGGGAAGGTGGGGTTGAAGGTGGTATAGGCCATCTGGATTTCGGGCTGCTGGTTGAGCTGTGCCAGGAAGTTTTGGACCACGGCAAAGAAGGTGTTTATGTCGCCGCCGGTGCGGTCCTGCATCTTGATTTCGAAACCGTTGGTGGCGCTGTAACCCGAAATCATAGGCGGAGCAAAGATGACGATATTGCCGTCTTTGATGACGCTGAGTGTTCCGTAGAGTTGCTTGAGTACAGCGTCCGAGTTCTGGGTTTTGCTGTCGCGTTCGTCCCAGTTCTTGAGCTTGATAATGAATGTACCGTAGGTGGCGCCTTGGCCGGCGAGGAAACTGTAGCCGTCAATCATCTGGCACTGAGCCACGGCGGGGTTCTGACGGATGATTTGGTCGGCTTGTTCGAGGACCTTGCCGGTGCGTTCCTGCGACGAGCCCGGGGGAAGATTGACCATACAGAATAGCACGCCGGTATCTTCGTTAGGTACGAGGGCGGTGGGGGTGATGGTCATCAAGTATACGAGTACGGCTACGGTGGCGCCCACGATGCCGAAGGATGTAATCTTGTGGCGGGCGAAGAATGTGGCCGATTTCTTGTAGCGCTTGAGCATGGCGTCATACCCGGTGTTGAAGGCTGTGTGGAAGCGGCTTACGAAGCTTTGCTTCTTGCCTTCGGCATCCTTATGCGGTTTAAGGAACACGGCGCACAGGGCGGGGGAGAGGGTAAGGGCGTTGACGGCCGAGAAGAAGATGGCTATGGCCATGGTGAGACCGAATTGCTGGTAGAACACACCGGAAGTACCCGAGATGAAGGATACGGGGATGAACACGAGCATCATGACCATGGTGATGGATATCAGGGCGCCCGAGATTTCGCTCATGGCGTCTATGGATGCGCGGCGTGCACTCTTGTACCCGACATCGAGCTTGGCGTGCACGGCCTCGACCACCACTATGGCGTCATCGACCACAATGGCGATGGCCAATACGAGAGCCGAGAGGGTGATCAAGTTGATGGAGAATCCTATGAGCTTGAGCACGAAGAATGTGCCGATAAGGGCCACAGGGATTGCGATGGCAGGAATGATGGTGCTTCGCAGGTCTTGCAGGAAGATGTATACCACGATGAACACCAGCAAGAAGGCTTCGATGAGGGTCTCGATAACGTGATCGATGGAGGCGTAAAGGAAGTCGTTGTTGTTCAATGGCACTGCCACTTCGAGTCCGTCGGGGAGTGTCTTCTTCATTGTCTGGACGTAGTCAAGACAGTCGTTGATAATCTGGGTGGCGTTGGATCCGGCGGTCTGGAACACGATGGCCATTACCGAGGGGTGACCGTTGAATTTGCTGTGGAACCCGTAGGTTACGCGGCCCAGTTCGATGTTGGCTACATCTTTGAGGCGCAGTACCTCGCCGTTGGAGGAGGCGCGTACAACGATATTCTCGAATTCGGAGGGATCGGCGAGACGTCCGCGATAGCGCATAGTGTATTGGAAGGATTGGTTGCCTTGTTCGCCGAAGGCACCGGGAGCGGCTTCGACGTTTTGTTCGGCCATGACGGCGGCGATGTCCGAGGGCATCAGGCCGTATTGAGCCATAACGTCGGGTTTGAGCCATATACGCATCGAGTAGTCGGCGCCCATGACCATAACGTCACCCACACCGTTGACGCGTTGCAACTGGGGCACGAGGTTGATTTTGGCGTAGTTCTCGATGAATTCCTCGCTGTATTTGCCGGTGGGGTCGTAGAGTGCGACACCTACAAGCATGGAGGTCTGACGTTTTTGAGTGGTCACGCCCACCTGCGTCACTTCGGAGGGCAGGAGGTTGAGCGCTTTTGATACACGGTTTTGGACGTCGACGGCGGCCATATTGGGGTCAAAACCCTGGCGGAAGTAGACGTTGATGGTGGCCGAACCGGTGTTGGTGGCCGTGGATTCCATATAGGTCATGCCTTCGGCGCCGTTGATGGATTCCTCCAAGGGGGCAATCACGGAGTTGAGCACGGCCTGAGCGTTGGCACCGCTATAGGTGGTGGATACGCTGATGGTAGGGGGCGCGATGTCGGGGTACTGGGTGATAGGCAGGGATACCATACCGATAACGCCCAAGACGACGATAAAGATTGATATAACCGTGGACAAGACCGGTCGGTTGATAAAGCGGTCAAGTTTCATTGTCTTTGTGCTGTTGTGTTATGGGGGTGTTTGTTCTTGAAATGATGCATACCGGAGGGGTGAGGAGACGTTTGGAATTCCGTGGACGGATGCCTTGACTTCTCCGGTTGGGGAGAGCTGTGGCGCTGCTTATTTCTTGGCTGCGCCCTGTTGCTGCATCTTGGCTTCCATGGCAGCTTTTTCCTGGGCTGTCACGGGTTGGATCTTCATATTGTCGCGCACGGAGGTGCCTACGCCTTCGACAACGATGCGGTCGCCGGGCTTGAGGCCGTCGGTGACAACATAGTTCTTTCCGTCGTTGAGGTCGAGCACTTTGATTTGGGTGGGCACGGTGCCGTTGGTGTCATTGACGGTGTATACG
>CAVEDT010000074.1:3615-7032 GCA_963614475.1 Roseburia faecis | reverse complement strand
GCCCATGACGGGCATGATGATCTCGTTGACCAGAGATGTGACAATTTTGCCGAAGGCGGCGCCGATGATGACGCCGACGGCCATGTCCACTACGTTGCCTTTGATGGCAAATTCCTTGAATTCAGAAAAGAATTTCATAACTATGTCTGTTTAATCCGCGGGCGTGTAGTCGCCGGCGGCAGGTATGCTGAAAAATGAAAAATTGACAGCTCCGTAGACCCGATGGTCTGTGAAGTGCGGCAGATTGGAGAAGTCGTACTTGTCCGAATGTTCGATGATGAACAGGCTGCCCGGGTGCAATAATCGGCTCGAGAGTACCTTGGTCGGGATGTCTCCGAAGCCCGGGAGATTGTAAGGCGGATCGGCAAATACGATATCATAGGCCGTGGGTGCCATGTCGATGAAGCGCAGCGCATCGCCGCGTACGACGGTGATATCGTTCGTGCATCCGAGTTGACGGGCGACATCGTTGATGAAGCGCGTCTGCAGCCCGGCTTTCTCGACGGCGGTGGCATGTGCGGCGCCGCGGCTCAACATCTCGAAGGTGATGGCGCCTGTCCCGGCAAAGAGGTCCAAGGTGTCGGCGTCTTCGATTTCCGCGATGCCGCGCAGGATATTGAAGAGATTTTCGCGTGCCATATCCGTGGTTGGGCGGGCAACGATGCCGCCTGGTACGGTGAAACGGCGCCGTCCGTATTTTCCGGAAATTATTCGCATAGTGTCAGGCTTAGCAGTTCGAAGGGCACCTGTGCAGCCTCGGCGCCCAGATGTAGTGCCGTGGTGGGGAATATCACGGGCATTACGAAATTTACATACGGTTTGAGCCGCGCCATCAGGCGGTCACGCAAGGCCGCATCGCCGCTACACATCATACGGTCGTTGTCGGCATCGAAGCCCAGGTCTTTGGCAGCGGCCAGAGCGTAATACACGGCGTCATCGTCGCCACCGGCAGTGGCAAAGGTGTTGGCCATAGTGAGACCCTTGCCGTCAAAGGCAATGATGTCTACGGCATCGGCGCGCCGGTGTATGTGCATTTTTCCGGCATTTCCCAGCAGTCGTCCGCAGGCCTCGAAGTAACGTGTCAGCGGTACCATGCGGTGCATAATGCGTGCTTGCACGAAGGTACGGCGCAGAAAGCCTTCGAGTGCCGGCTCGATGAACATTGCCACGAAGGCCTCGCCTCCGTCGTCTCCGTGGAATGGCGGTACTTCGGCGCAGGAGCATACGACGTTAAGTCGTTCGGAGGGATACAGGCTGTCGGCGATGTCGCGCATGGCGGCGGCGTCTTCGGCCACCGAACGCGGCACCATAATATAGCGCTCCGTGTCGATGTACACGTCTATGGCGTCGTAATCGCCCGGAAGTTCGGGGCGCGTGTATATGGCGTCTTCGACGGACTTGACGTAGGAGGCTGCCTGTGTCAGGGGGACGGTGATGCGTTGCAGCGACCCTTCGACTGCCGGGTCAAAGCACACGGCGTCGATGGAGTCCCGGTTTAGCAATATGTTGAGGCGTTGCACGGTATGTCAGTTTTTTTTGAAAGGGGTGGGGAGATTGTTCTCAAACGGCGGACTGTCGTCAAACAGCCGGTCTGTGGAGCGTTTTTACACGAGGCTGTTGAATGATGCCGGCAGCGGAATGCTGAAATTCATGTCCTTGCGCGTCACCGGATGAACAAATCGCAGAGTGCGTGCATGCAGGGCCAGGCGGTGTATGGGCGAGGTCTTGGCGCCGTAGCGGCGGTCGCCGGCAATGGGCGTGCCCATGTCGTGCATGTGTACACGTATCTGATTTTTGCGTCCGGTGTCAAGGCTGACGTCTACCAGCGAGTAGCCGTTGCGACTTTTGAGTACCTTGTATCGGGTCACTGCTTCCAGTCCCTTGGGATCGTCGGTGCTGTACATCAGGTGCTGCGAGTTCTCCATCAGGCGGCTGCGGTGTACGCCTTCGGGAGGCTCTGGGCAGCCCTCGACAATGGCGGCGTAGCGGCGATCCAGCACCATATTGTTCCAGTTGTGCTGCATAGCTTCTTTGGCCTTGATATTCTTGGCAAAGAGCATCAAGCCCGAAGTGTGCTGGTCCAGTCGGTGGACGATGAAAAGCTTATTGGCGGGATTGAGCCTTTTGAGGTAGTCGCGCAGTATCGAGTAGGCGGTGCCTTCTTTTTTGTTGTCCGTTCCGACGCTGAGCAGACCGTAGCCCTTGTTTACCACGATAATATCATCGTCTTCGTAGACTATGCGCAGACGCGGATTGGACAGTGTCTGCCACGGGCGCGAGAAGTTGATGCTCACCGTCTGACCCGGGGCTACGGGCGTGTCAAATTGGTTGGTGACAGTGCCTTCCAGCCGTATCTGATCGTATTTGAGCAGCGCTTTGACGGCGGTGCGGGATTGCTGCGGCAGGTTGGTGCGCAGGAATTCGAGCAGCGGCATCGCCTGATCCGAAGTATTGGTCAGCTCCGAGATATTGTCTTGTCGCATGTGCCCGTGCCCGTGTCCGGTGTGTGTGCCGGGCTTGTATGCTTGAGGTTTGTTGTGGCTCATTTCGCTGTCTTTTTACGGGTGGTGGTACGACGAGTTGTTGCGGTGGCCGTGGCGGCGCGGCGTGTGGTACGCTTTGTCGCGGCCGCAGGTGTATTGACCACTTCCATAGCTTGTTCGAGGGTCAATTCGGCAGCCGTTTCGGGCGTCGTTCCACGCGGCAGCTTGTAGTTGGTGCCCTTGTATGCAATGTAAGGGCCGAAGCGTCCTCGCAGAATTTGCAGTTCGGGCTCTTGGTCGAAGGTGCGCAGTACGCGGTTGGCGTCTTCGGCACGCTTGGCTTCGATTAGCTCGATGGCGCGGTCGAGTGTGACGGCGGCCGGGGCTTCGTCCTTAGGTATGGATACGTACTTGTTGTCGTGGCGTACATACGGACCGAAGCGGCCTATGCCCACGCTGACGTCCTTGTCTTCGAAGGTGCCCAGTACGCGCGGGAAGTCAAACAAATGCAGGGCTTCGTCCAGGGTTATGGTCTCGAGGCTTTGGCCTTTGAGTAGCGATGCAAAGCGTGGCTTGGTGTCGCTGTCGTTGCTGCCTATTTGGACAAGAGGACCGAAACGTCCGATTTTGACGCTCACCGGTTCGCCGGTGGCGGGATCGGTGCCTAATTGGCGTTCGCCTACCTTGTGTTCCAGACGCATGTCCATAACCTTCTCGACTTCGGGATGGAACTTGTCGTAGAATGTCTCCATTTGGCTGTTCCATTGCATTTTGCCATCGGCTATCGCATCAAATTTCTCCTCAATTCCGGCGGTGAAATTGTAGTCGAGGATGTCGGGAAAGTACATGGTCAGGAAGCTGTTAACGACCACTCCGATATCGGTGGGCATCAGTTTGCCCTTGTCCGCGCCGTAAGTTTCGGTGTGGGTGGCTT
>CAVEDT010000074.1:0-3605 GCA_963614475.1 Roseburia faecis | reverse complement strand
GGGTGGCTTCGGTGATGTTGCCGTCGGCATCCAGAGTCAATGTCTTGATGTCGCGCTGTGCTCCGGCACTCTCTCCCTTGGTGACGTAATCGCGTGCCTGAATAGTGGAAATGGTGGGTGCGTATGTCGAAGGACGTCCGATGCCGAGTTCTTCCATTTTCTTGACCAGCGATGCCTCGGTATATCGCGGCGGTTGCTGGGTGTATCGTTCTGTGGCAGTGAGGCTTTCGCCGGTGACGTTGTCGCCTATGGCCATTGCCGGGAGCATATCGGTGTCTTCGGCGTTGTCGGCGCTGTCATCGTGGCCTTCGATGTATACTTTGAGAAATCCGTCGAATTTGACAACTTCGCCCGAGGCGGTAAAACGTTCGGCGCTGCCGGCGGGAGTGATGTCTACTACGGTTTTTTCGATTTGAGCATCAGCCATTTGCGAAGCCACCGTGCGTTTCCATATCAAGTCGTAGAGACGACGTTCCTGTGTGGTGCCTTCGATGCTGTGGCGGTCGATATATGTGGGACGAATTGCCTCGTGAGCCTCCTGAGCGCCCTTGCTGCTGGTGTGGTAATGACGCTGCTTGAGGTCTTCCTTGCCGTGGGATGTGGTGATTTCCTGCGCTATGGCTGCCAATGCCACTTGCGAGAGATTGAGCGAGTCGGTACGCATGTAGGTGATAAGTCCGTTCTCGTAGAGCTTTTGGGCAACCATCATGGTCTGTGCAACGGTCATACCGAGTTTGCGCGAAGCTTCCTGCTGCAGCGTGGAGGTGGTGAAAGGTGCTGCCGGAGACTTTTTCAGCGGATGAACGTTGACGCCTGTAATCGAGTAGGAGGTGTGTGCGCACTCTTGGAGAAGGTTGCGAGCCTCGGTTTCATCGCCCAAGCGTCGGGCAAGTTCGGCACGAAAACGTGCGCCGCCGGCGGTGGCAAAGATGCCGGTGAGGCGGAAGTATCGGTCGGGCTTGAAAGCCTTGATCTCCTGCTCGCGTTCGACGATAAGTCGTACGGCTACGCTCTGGACGCGGCCGGCCGACAGCCCCGGCTTGATTTTGCGCCACAACACGGGCGAGAGCTCGAAGCCGACGACGCGGTCGAGGACGCGGCGTGCCTGCTGGGCATCCACGAGGCTCATATCTATGGTGCGCGGGTGCTTGATGGCGTCGAGGATGGCGCCCTTGGTGATTTCGTGGAACACTATGCGTCGTGTGGTCTTGGGGTCGAGGCCCAGGACTTCGCTCAGATGCCATGCTATGGCTTCTCCTTCGCGGTCTTCATCAGATGCCAACCACACGGTTTGTGCCTCCTTGGCGGCGCGACGCAATTCGCCTACGAGATTCTTCTTGTCCTCCGGAATTTCGTAGATAGGCTCAAAACCTTTGTCGACATCGATGCTGAAACTATGCTTCTTCAGGTCGCGGATATGTCCGTAGCTGGACATGACCTTATAGTCGTTGCCTAAGAACTTTTCGATGGTCTTTGCCTTGGCGGGAGACTCGACTATGACGAGATTTTTCAACATGTCGTATTGATATAATCGGTGATTATTCGTGAATATGTCCGATGCCGGAGCGGCTGTCCGTCCCGGCTTTTCGGACGGCAAAGTTAGTCATTTTTTGTCAACAGCCCCCAAAAATCTATATATAATGTGTATTTTCGGCTCGAAAGTGCGCCTTGACCGGCGTAATCACCGGCCTCAAGGTACGTTCAAGTGGGTTGATTTTTCGGCTTTTGGGTTAGCGGCGGAGGTGTCGGCGGGCGGTGCGGCTGTCGGCCGGCAGGAGTGCGCCGTTGGCGGTGAGCGCCCGTACGACGTCGGCTATGGCGTGGCGCATTTGCGGGCTCTGCCCGTCGTACAATTCGGCATCGGTGGCGCCTTCTGCTCGCGAGCATCCGCGCAGTACGCGGTCGCGAGCGCGGTCTTGGAGTGATGTGGATGATGCAATGGCGCGAGCACGGCATACATCGCAGGTGCCGCAGTCGGACTCGGGCGTCTCGCCGAAGTATTCGAGCATCTGTCGCACGCGGCAACGGCTGTCGTCGAAGACAAAGGCGCGCATGGCGGCGATGCGCGCAGCCATGACGTCGCGGCGTGCTTCGTAGACATCACGGCCTATGACCACGTGTTTGGGGAGGTCGCGCGAGGTGGGGTAGTAAATGTATGGTATGAGGCTGCGCGGCACGTAATTGAGAATATCTCGGCGCGACAGCTCGAGCAGTGCACGGTAGGTGGCTTCGGCGTCCAATCCCGTATCGTGCGCCAGTACCCCTTCGTCGAAGTATACGTAGTCGGCAAAACTGCCGGTGTAATTGCGCAGGAAGGCGGTGAGCGTGCGTTCGGCGTTGTCGCTCATGTCCATACCGTAGAGCGAGTCGCGCGTGACCGTCATCATGGCACGGGCCTTGGCAAAATCGGGGTCGTGGTATTCGATGGCTCCGGCAAGTGTCAGTATCGACAGCGCCGAGCGTGTGACGCCCGGTTGTAGCGAGTAGGTGGCGCAAAACTTATCGAAGTCAAAGGGGTACACTCGGTCGTAACCTCCGCCGACAGGGATGTCGAGGAAGTTTCCGGCCAACTCGTAGACGCGTAGTATGTATTCGCGCGGCGGAAAAGCTTCGCTCAATCGACGCGTCAGCGTGCCTTTGTCGGTGTCCTTGGCTATGACTACTGCGAATGACGGCAGCCCGTCGCGACCGGCACGCCCCGCTTCCTGATAGTATTCTTCGAGCGACGATGGCAGGTCGTAGTGTATGACGGTGCGCACGTCGGCCTTGTCTATGCCCATTCCGAAGGCGTTTGTGGCGACGATGACGCGAGTCTTGGAGGTCTTCCACATCTCTTGACGTCGAGCTTTTTCGTCGGCGTCCATGCCGGCGTGGTAGGCGGCGGCGCTGATGCCTCGTTCGCATAACATTTGAGCTATCAGGACAGTGCGTCGGCGGCTGCGCACATACACGATAGCCGTGCCGGAGGTGTGGTCGAGTACGTCAAAGAGTTTGGCGTCCTTGTCCTCGACGTGCCGCACTACAAAACTTATATTGGGACGTGCAAAGCTCAGAGTGTATTCGGCCGCATCCGCGCCGAAGTTGAGCCGCGCCATGATGTCGCGACGCACCTGCGGCGTGGCCGAGGCGGTCAGCGCCAATACGGGTACTCCGGGGACGAGGGCGCGCAGTTCGGCGATTTTGAGATATGACGGGCGAAAGTCATATCCCCATTGGGAGATGCAATGCGCTTCGTCCACTACTATCAGACGAATGTCGAAGGCTTGCAGGTGCTGCTTGAATGACTCGGTGCCCAGTCTTTCGGGCGATACGTACAACAGTCGTAGTATGCCCAGTCGGGCACGGTCGTAGACAAGACGCGCTTCGCGCGGTGTCTGTCCTGAGTACAGCGCCCCGGCGCGTATATCGCGCTCTTTGAGGGCGTCCACTTGGTCCTTCATCAGCGAAATTAGCGGCGTCACCACTACGGTAAGACCCTCCAAAATCATTGCCGGAACCTGGAAGGTCAGCGATTTGCCGCCGCCGGTGGGCATCAGCCCCAGGGTGTCGTGCCCTTGCATCACCGAGGTGATGATGTCGAGCTGGCACGGCCGGAAGCTGTCGTA
>CAVEDT010000073.1:0-7130 GCA_963614475.1 Roseburia faecis | reverse complement strand
GCGTAGGTGTAATCGGGGGCTTCGACAACGGCATCGGCGTATCGCAGTGCATCGGCGATGACGGCATCCAGGTCGGAGGTATCGTATCCGGCCATGCGCAGCGTGGCTACGCGATCCAGGACGAAGATTGTGGCCCAGAGCGACGACTCGCTGCACCATTTGCCCCAAGATATTCCGCCGTCATGACGTTGCAGGTCGGTGAGAATCTTGACGGCCTGCCGACGTATGTCGCGTACCTTATTGACGTCCACCGGGATTTGCAGCTCGGGATGAGCCTTGTGCAGGCTCAGGGCGATGACGGCGCCGAAATAGGCATTGGCGGCGCAAGTGGCCGTGGAGGACGGCATCTCGGTGATGGAGGGCAGAGCTTCGACGACGCTCCACATGGGATTGGCGGTGAAGTGTAGCGAGCGGACGGCGTCACTGCCTTCAATGGCGGGGAGGTCAAGCGACAGGATGCTGTCGGCGGCGCCGAGGTAGAAGTTGCGGCTGTCAGTGACGCGTGCCGACGAAGCCAGCAGCGGCAAAGCGTATTGCTCGCCGTCGCCCGAGACGTCATTGGCAGCGCGTACGCGGAAGCCCAGGCTGTCGGCATCTGCGAGCGTCAGGCGCTCTTCGCGTCCATCGAGACTATGCCCGAAGCACCGGCAGCCAGGTCGAGGGTGTAAGATTTGGATGCCAGTACCGAGTCGTTTTTGACATCAAAGACTTCGGCCACGGCGGTGATGCGCGAGGGCGCGTCGGTGTTGTTGGTGATATTGGTGAGGAGCTCGGCACGGTCGCCGCGGCGGATGAATTGCGGCACAACTGCCTTGACTATCACGGGCTTGACGGAGGTGACGGTCTGCTTTATTGAGGCCGTACGCATATCCTTGGTCCAAGCCGTGGCCGTAAAATGCCATGTCGTAGGGGTGGCGGGTATGTCCACCGCGATGTCGGCGTATCCATCACCGTCCGTGGTCAGTGTCGGCAGCCACAGCGCATTCAAGGTGTCGTCCTTACGGAACTCAACTTGTGACAAGACACTTTCCTGCGGAGTCTCGGCTGCGCGACTGTCTATTCCGTATGCGACGACGACTTCTTCGCAGAGCATCGGACCTTCCGCAGCTTCCGCCATTTGGACGCCGGATAAGTTGCCGCTCACCATGTCGCATGAGTATTTCTCTTCGTCGTTATTAGCTCGGCTATTGGCCTTGTACATTCGATTTCCTAAACCGCGGATAAATAAGCGAGATGTATCGTATATCCATCCCGGCAAATCGAGAGTGAGAACGTCCAACAATTCGGGGTATATGGAGGTACCGAATCCGAACATACGGTAATACGGCATATCGATGTCCAGGTCACGTCTGTATCCGCGGCCGGCCAAAGCCGGCTTCAGCATATTCATCGGATAGAACGCCAGGATGCGCGTGTCGTACATGTTCAGGGCCAGGGCGGCGGAGACACCGCGTCCGTCGGCATCGACGGTGCGCAGACGCCATTGCTCTTTGGTCCCGGCGGTGACGCGGTCGCGGAAGGTCTCGGTGATGACGCGCATCTGTGGTTTCTCAGGCTTAGCGCCCAAAGTCACTGATTCTTGGCTGTCCTTACCATCGCGTATGCCTACGATGTATACCACTCCCGAAGCATCATCGCCGATGAGTTCGTAGAGATTGACGCGGTGCCATCCTCCCTTGAATCGGCGGATGACGGGCGCGCCTTTTTCGGTGGCAAAAATTACGTGGATGTCCTTATTGCCGTTTACGCCTAACGTCAGGATGCCGTCATCGAGGCGAGTGTCGGGCGTCCAAATAATGTCGCCATCGGGCGTGACGTTGACTTTGGTGTCGTAGATAAGCAGGTCCTTGGAGGCCTTGGCGGCGGTGGAATCCTGCGGGCATACCTCCAAGACGTACTTGCCGGGGGTTATGCCGGAGATGTCCGGAGCAAATTCGCCGACGGCTGCTGTGCCTTGTCGTATGACGCTGTCTTTCTTGGCCTCGGAATCGAGCTTTACGGCCCATGCTATGGAGGCGTCCTTGATTTCGGTCTTATCGGGGGCGGTCATGGCGACTTTCAACGTCACGGGCTGTGAGGCGTCAAGGCTTTGAGCGGACTTGCCGTTTTGCAGAACATCGACCGTAATCTTATTGGGGAATATGGCGTCAAAGCTGAAGTTCTCGCTGATGGTTGTGCCCGTAGGCGTGGTCAGCGTGATGGTTCCGTCGATGCGACGGTCGTATTCGTCTGTCTTGTTAATATAGTATGACAAAGGATCTTGAGTGGTATTAATATTATCCAGACGTAGCTCGAAGCGGCCGTCGGCGCCGGTGGTCACGGTGTCGCATAGCTCGTCGTCATCGTCGTCCTCGAATGTCACGGTGGCGCCCGCTATGGGCAACCCGGCATAGGTGGAAGCCAAGCCGCGTATTATGGCCGAATTGGTTGCATGGTTCGGTATGGCGACCAGCGAGTCGAGACGTGCCTGCGGAAGGCTGAAGTCGCCGACGGTGAAGGACTCAACATCCGAGGCGCTTTTGCTACGGACGTATATGCGGTGCGTTCCAAAGCGCGTATCCTCGGGTATGGTGAAAGTACCCGTGGCGCGGCCGTACTCGTCGGTGACGACCTTGGCTGTGGCTAAATCATCATCAGATTGCAATTCGGCGGTAAGCTCGACGCCGGGTAATGCCTTCACCGTATCGGCCAATACCGCAATCCAGCGCACTTGCTGACCGGGACGATAGGTGGACAGGTCGGTGGAGACATTCAAGGTTTGGGGGCTTTCGCTGTACTTGCGTTTTGGTTCAGCGTATACTCTTTGACTGCAATCTACTATACCTGAAGATGTTCGGTAACAGAGGTTACCAATTATGGACTTGGGCGTTTTCACCGTTCCGTGGGCATCGGTGCGTCCCAGCGAGGTGTAACGTTTCTTTTTGTTGCCGTTGTCTATGAGTAATTCGAGTCCTTGGACGGGCTTGCCCGAAACGGCTTCGACCATTGTAACGAATGTCCCGCTGTCGTTGGTGATGACGGCCGGGAGGTATTCGATGACGATGATATTGCCGGCGTCGTTGCCGATGCCGGTCTTTTTGCCGTCAAGTGCGACTGTGTATACGTATTTGCCTACGGGCAATTGCACGGCCACACTATCCTTGACATCCATCGTTGGGTCGGTGGCACCGACGTTGAGCGTCAATGTCTTGACCGGTTGTTTCAGCGGGGCTTTTGATTTGATTCGGCGAAGGCCGATATTGATGGTGTAATCCAAATCATTGTATATACGCAGTTCGATGGTCTTGACGTTGCGGACGGTGTATTTCAGGATGATGTCTTGTCCGGCGATGCCGACTTCCTGTATGGGATGTATCGAGATACTCGGCTTGGTGAAGTCGGCGATGGCGTTCTTGGCGTAAGGCTCGACCCACGTGCCGCGAGTGCCTTGGGCCAGGTCTTCGAGGGTGGCCAGGTATGCCTTATCGCCGAGTTTTTTGTTCAAGTTCAGAGAATTGGTCAGTATGGTGTAGGCGATAATCTCGCTGTTGGGATTGGCCTTGTACTTGGTCCAGAGGTCGAGTATGGCTTTGGCGTTATCGCCGGGAGTGAATTGGGCCGCGAGCTTGGCCGTCCACAGCATCCACGGTGCGGAACCTTCGGGGTGCTTGGCGAGGATTTGTGTGCGCACGCCGGTGGACAGCGACGGCGAGTGCAACAGTCCGCCTTCCAGAATTTTAGATGCGACAAAATCGCATACCGAGGGGTAGTATGTACGCGTAAGGCGGTCGGCCTTGACGGCCTTGGCCCACTGCTCTATGGAGGTATTGTCGGCGGCTTTCCATGCCTCGGCGAGCAGCGAGTCCACCACTTCGGTGAAGGCGTTTCCGTCCCACTCGGCAATGTCGGCCGGGCGCTGTCCTTGGGGCAGCGTGCGCCCGCGCATATTCCAGCGGTTGTCGGCGCGGTATTTATTGTAAAGTTGGACGGCATAGAGGTTGAACAAGGCCTTGGCATCGGGCGCCGTCTGACGCGCGGCGTACTGCATGACTTGGGCTATGGAAGTCTTGAGCGAGTCGCGGTCTATGGACTCGGCGGCCTTGGTCTTTTGCATCAGAGCTAAAAGCTGCACGGGGGCATCGCCGCTCTTGGCGGCCTGAGCCAGAGCGGCATCGGCATCGCGTATCACATCGCGCGGATAGGCGAAGTCCGGTTTTTCGAAGGTGGAGGAGGCTGAAATCGACATTGTCACAAAAAGTATTGATATTAAAGTGATTAGATAACGGCACGGGCCGCTGTCGAAGTTTCGTTGTCTTTTCATCGCTTTAGGTGCTTGGGTGGGGCAATAGGAATTATGAGAACAATGGGAATAATGGGATTGATGGGAATAATGGGATTGATGGGAATGATGAGAATACCGGCATAGTTCCTATAATTCTCATAGTTCCCATAAAATCCTTTTCAGTCGAGGGTGCGGCGCTCGAAGGCGTCGATGTACGAGCCGGGGGTGATGTTGAAGATGTCTACGTGGCGACGTCGAGCCCAGGCCTCGAGCAGGTGGTAGCTGCGGAAGGCAACGTAGAAGCTGTGCACAATGTCGTGCAGGCGGTATCCGCGATAGGTGGTGTCCACACGTTTTTGCTCCGAGGCATCGTCTTTGTAGAAGTGCGGCTGTACGGAGATGACGTTATTGTCGTCGTCCACTGCGATGGTGCGCATCCACGAGTGGTCGGCTCCGGCGACATATATTGTGCCGAATCCGAGCCATGCGGCGGCCATGATGGCGGGTATGAGGACGTTGCGCGGGCGCGGCATACCCAGACGATGAGTATATGCCCAATGGGTCAGCCAACGCCAGCCTTCAAGACCTACGGCATTGATACACAGCGGATGAATATGCTTGTTTGCGGTGATGGCGAGGTCGAGGGCTGCGACTTTGCCTTGGGGTACAATCAGCGTCATGTCCCAGTCGACATCCGCGAGGGCGCGGCGCAGGCGCTGCATATTGGGCTGATCCGAGGGAGCAAAGAACAGCGGGTCCACCATGATGTAGTACTCGGGGCGCAGACGCGTAAATTCGGGCGCTATAGCGGCAAAATTGACGGCCATGGTCGGCATCGTCGCCAGGCGCTCGCCGTGCTCGGCTATGGTCTGCGCCAGCGAGGGTCCGTTGCCCATGACGACAATGGCATCGCCGCGGGCGGTGTCGCGGTGCGGCCACGGGCGAGTGCAGCGCGACTGAAGCAGCATCTTGGCTACGCTCTTCAGCGACGGAGCTGTCTGCGTCAGCGCGTGCGTGATTTTAGATATCGTCTTGGCCATATCGGTGAGTGTTAAGTCGTTGTACGACGTCTATCATTTCGGTGGAGCGGCCCGCCGAGGTCAGAGCGCTGCGCACGCGGCTGTCGTCGAAGGTCAGGGAGCGCGTCAGTATATCGTAGTAGCGGCGTCCGTAGAGCCACCGCGCCCAGTGGGGTCGCAGTGTGCCCACGCTCTTGTCATTAAGGCGATGAGCCAGGGCTCCGATGAGGTCGTCCACGGTGGTGTCGCGTCCGTCGGTGAGGTTGTAGATGCCGGGGGCGTCTTGCAGCTCGACGCTCAGGCGTGCGACGTCCAGGGCGTGTACGATGCTGAGTGTCGCCGAGTTGTCGCGAATGTGCATCAGCGTTCCGCGCGCTATGCCGCGAGCCATGCGCATGGGCAGTCCCGTCATGCCGGTGCCCACGATATTGGCCGGACGCAGTATCAGGCAGGGCAGCGAGTGGCGGCGGCAGAAGTCGGCATACATGGACTCGTCACGCACCAGCGGCGAGTCGGCCTTCAGTGGGGTGTCCTCGTCGTATCCGCTGCCTTCGGTGACATCGTAGATGTCTGTCGAGCTTATCATTACGGCGGCATCGATGTCGGCGTCATCCTCGGGACGGGTGATGACGCGCCATTGTGCACCGAAGGCTCCGGCCAGGTATTTGACCATGAATTCGGCGCCGGGGCACAGGGCCAGCAGCGTCTTGGTCGGTTGTGTCGCCGGGGTGTCGCCGGGGCGGTCAAAGTGTTCGGTCATAGTTATTTGCGGCATATATAGCTTTTTATAACGTGTGTGTAGTGTCTGAGAATATTGAGATGGGACGCCGGCATCCCGTGCTTACGGAACGAGCGCAGGCGTTCGCGATTATTGGTCACCAGTCGCGAGTACCAGCGCTGAGACAGGCCTCCGGTGTCCATGCACACCATATCCAGGGGCAGGTATCGCGGATGCAATTCGGGGTGCTCGTACAGGCGCAGCCACATTTCAAAGTCGCCGCCGACGCGATAGTCGGTGTCGTAAGAGCCTACGGCCTCAGCGGCACGGCGGCTCAGGTACAGCGTGGGATGCCCCGGGGCATAGCCTTGACGCAGCATCGAGGGGGTGAAATGTGCCGCGCCGTAGTATCGCAGCACCTTGTCGCTGCCCACGCGGCTGTAATGCAGGTCGCCGTAAACAAAATCGGCATCGTCCTCGTCAAAGGCTCGGGCTATCTGCGCCACCACGGTGTCCGAGGTGTAAGTGTCTCCGGCGTGCAGCAGCCCCAGGACATCCGCTCCGGCATCGAGGGCGGCACGTATGCCGCGGTTGATGGCGTCGTAGACTCCGGCCGGGGGTGCCGTAATCACCTTGACGGCGGAGACACGGCGCTCGGCATCCAGGACCTCGGCGGTGCCGTCGGTGCTGTCGCCGTCGACGATGACGTGCAGTATGTCCGCGTAGGTCTGTCGGCGCACCGAGGCGATGGTGCGGCGCAGGCCCTCGACGTTATTGCGGGTGATGGTGATGACGGCTATCTGCATCTGTTATAGGTGATTATATGTTTTATAGCCATTATAGCTATTATAGCTTTTATGGCTGTTATGCTGTTATAATTATAACGGGCGAGGCGGACGGATTATTTCACTCGGTGGGCGGATACAGCATGGTTTGCATAATGTAGCTGGCGACGAGCACCACAAGCAGGGTGACGCCGGCCCACGACATCCAGCTGCGCAGCGAGTACTTGGGTCCGAGTACGGCCATAGACACGGCGGGTGCTACCAGGGGCACCGCCATGAGTCCGTAACGCGAGATGGTACCGCCGAAGAGGTAGCAGGGTATGAGCCAGCACAGCATGGCCCACAGC
>CAVEDT010000072.1:0-7135 GCA_963614475.1 Roseburia faecis | reverse complement strand
GTTCCGGCGTATAAGCTGTGGCTTCTATGCCCGCCATGGCGTCCAGTTCCTCGTCATCGAAATATTCGATGTCGCCGTCGGTGTCGGCAAGTTTTTCGCATACGGCGTGCAGGCCGCAGCATTCCGAGTTGTCGGTGCCGGCGGAATTCTGCGGAGTTGCCGAGCTCTCGGAGTTTTCTGCGCTCACCGAAGCTCCTTGAAAGCGGTGCTGTAGAACGTAAGCGACAAGGCCTAAGACGATTAGGATGCCTATCAGAGTTAGTGCGGCGGTCATACGCAGGCTGTAATCAGGTGGGGAAGACGTTGGAGTCCAGCCCGGGATCTTGCTTCTCGGACATTTGCTCGCCGAGAGGATTTTCGTCTTCGGAAGGCGCGGTAGCTGCATTGAGGGTCGCCTCGTCTACCTCCTTGAGTGTAAATCCGGCGTTGCGCATGTCGTCCCAAAATCCGGGATAAGACTTGGTCACCACTTCCGGAGAGTCTATCACCAGCCCGGGGATGTACATCGCTGCCGGAGCAAAGGCCATAGCCATGCGGTGGTCGCCGTAGGTGTCTATTACGGGCAGGGTGCGTATGGGTACGCGGCGTCCTTCCCATCCGATTGAGTTGTCGCCGTCTACTTCGTAGATTGCGCCGATCTTCAGCGCCTCGGTACGCAGTGCGTCTATGCGGTCGGTCTCCTTGTCACGCAGC
The DNA here is from genome assembly GCA_963614475.1 of Roseburia faecis. Lineage (GTDB taxonomy): Bacteria > Bacteroidota > Bacteroidia > Bacteroidales > Muribaculaceae > CAG-873. The sequence goes on along the minus strand of CAVEDT010000072.1, from coordinate 6,442 downwards.
GTATGCACTCCGTGGAATTGGAAGGGGACTCCGAGCATGGTGGCGGCCACGGCCAAAGCCGGGACGAGGTCGGGCGTCGCCGACATATCAAGGTCCAAGCGGCTGTACACCTCCGGCGAAGCCGACAGGCCCACGCCGTTGATACGCTCGTCGGTGTCTTCGTCTTCGGGATTTTGTTCCGAAATGACACCCAGGCGCTCGAAGATTTCGGCGGCGACGCTATCGCCTTGCAATTGGTATCCGAGTTGCAGTCCGGGGAGGGTGACCCATCCCGACGAGAGGGCTGCGATGGCGTACCAATAAGAAGCGGCGCTCCAGTCGCGACCCACCGGCGTCTCGGCAGCCGTGATGTCGGAGGCGGTGCCGTGTATGCAGACATCGTTGCCTTCGAGGGCTGCATCTATGCCGCGCAGGCGCAGCATCTCCAGGGTCATGCGTAGATATGGTGCCGAGGTGACATCGCCTTCGAGGACGATGCGCAACGGTTGGCGCATCAGCGGAGCGGTCATTGCCAGCGCGCTGATGAATTGCGAGCTGACGGTGGCGTCGATGTTCACCGTACCGCCTTCGAGTCGGCGTCCGCGTATGTGCAGCGGTGCGTATCCTTCCGTGCCTTTTGCGGGGTCTCCGTCGGCATCGGTGTATTCGATGTCGGCGCCGAGACTGCGCAGTGCTTCCACCAGCGGCGCTATGGGGCGGTGGCGCATACGCTCGATACCGTCGAGGACTATATCCGTGCCCTCGGTGGCGGCAAAGAATGCTGCGGCAAAGCGCATGGCGGTGCCGGCGGCGCCTATATCGACGTGACCTGTACGCGTCGACAGGGCTTGCATCAGCGCCCGGGTGTCATCACAATCGGCAACGTCTTCGGCCGCTGTGGTGTATCCGCCGACGGCATCGATGACCAGTCGACGTGCGCTCTCGCTCTTGCTCAGCGGCAGGGTGACGGTGGTCTGCAGGATTTCTTCGGGAGGGAAGATTGCGTATTTCATTTGTCGTATAATTGGGCCGCCGCCGAGGCGCAAGGCACGCGGCGGCAGTCATTACTGGTTCATGGTGCGCAGCAGCTCGTCGTTGTCGCGTGTGCGTTCCATGCGTTCTTTGATGAACTCCATGGCTTCGATGCTGTTGCGGTCGCTGAGGAAGTTGCGCAAAATCCACATTCGGTTGAGGTTTTCGGCGCGTATAAGCAGGTCGTCGCGACGTGTGGACGAAGCGATGATGTCTACGGCCGGGAATATGCGCTTGTTGGAGAGCTTGCGGTCCAGTTGGAGTTCCATATTGCCGGTACCCTTGAATTCCTCGAAGATGACTTCGTCCATCTTGGAAGATGTCTCGGTGAGGGCTGTGGCAATGATGGTGAGCGATCCGCCGTTCTCGATGTTGCGGGCAGCGCCGAAGAATCGTTTGGGCTTTTGCAAGGCGTTGGCGTCCACACCGCCGCTGAGGATTTTGCCCGAGCCGGGGGCGCAGGTGTTGTATGCGCGGGCCAGACGTGTAATCGAATCCAGCAGGATGACTACATCGTGGCCGCACTCGACCATGCGCTTGGCTTTTTCGAGGACGATGCCTGCGATGCGAACGTGGCGGTCGGCCGGTTCGTCAAAGGTCGAGGCTATGACCTCGGCACGCACGGTGCGCCGCATATCGGTGACTTCCTCGGGACGTTCGTCGATGAGAAGTATCATGATATAGGTCTCGGGGTGGTTCTCGGCTATGGCATTGGCGATATCCTTGAGCAGTATGGTTTTACCGGTCTTGGGCGGTGCTACGATAAGTCCGCGTTGGCCCTTACCTATTGGGGCGAACATATCGACGACACGTGTCGACAGGTTGCAGGTCTTGCCGGAGGTGAGGTCGAATTTCTCGTCCGGGAACAGCGGCGTGAGGTGCTCGAAGGCTATGCGGTCGCGGATGAAGCGCGGTGTACGACCGTTGACACGCAGCACTTGGCTTAGGGGGAAGTACTTCTCGTTTTCGCGCGGCGGACGTATGGTACACTCGACCACATCACCGGTCTTGAGTGCGTATTGCTTGATTTGCTGTTGTGTCAGGTAGATGTCGTCGGGCGAGGGCATGTAGTTGTAATCCGCCGAGCGGAGGTATCCGTAGCCCTGGCTCTCGATCTCGAGCACGCCGCAGGTTTCGATGATGTCGGTGAAGTCGAACCGGCTGTCGACAAAACCCATATTGGCGTTGTTCTTGTTGCGGTTTTTCTTGTTTTTCTTTCCTTGTCCGGGAGGTGCCGGTTGCACCTGGGTATTGGGTTGCGGGTCGCCGACGGTGATGGGATTGGCGGCGCTTTGCTCGGGTGTCAATACGGGACGGTTGTAGAACTGCCGTTCCTGCTGCATTTGCTGTTGTTGGATCTGCTGCTGTTGCATCTCCCGTCGCCGTTGTTCGTCGGCTTCGCGTTCGCGCTGCGAGCGAGGAGTGAATGTGCGTCCTCCGCCGAATTGGGGGAAGAAGGCCGCGAATGAAGCGTCCTTTTTTTCTTGCTGAGCGTTGTCTGCATCGTTTTGCTGTGCAGCTTGGGGCGCATCCTCGGCGGCCTGAGCTTCAGCGGCGGCTTCGGCTGCCGGCTGTGTTGCTTCGGGCTTGATCTCATCGGCGGGCTGCTCCGTAGCTTGTGCTTCGGGTTGGGTCGTAGCCTCGGCGGCAGCGGCTTCGGCGGCCTGTGCAGCCGCTATCTCGGATTTCTTCTTGCGGCCGCGTTTCTTGGGCGCGGGCTTTTCGTCGGCCGTGGCGGAGGCTTCGACTTTGGCTTCGGTGGGTGCTGCTTCGGCCTCGGCTTCGGCGGCGGGTTGGGCCGTAGCCGGTGCTTCGGGTTGGTCGTAGCCTCGGCGGCAGCGGCCTCGGCGGCCTGTGCGGCTGCTATCTCGGATTTTTTCTTGCGGCCGCGTTTCTTGGGCGCGGGCTTTTCGTCGGTCCGGGCCGCTGCTTCGGCTGCCTTTTCGGCATTGGGCCGTCGACCGCGACGAGGCTTCACAGGCTTCTGAGCATCTTCGGCGGCCTTATTTATGGCCTGCTGATCCAAGATGTTGTACACCAATTCTTGGCGCTGCTCAAGGTTGATTTTTTTGATGCCAAGGTCTTCGGCTGCCTTACGCAGTTCGGCGTCCGGCATGTTCTCAAGATCTGTAATATTGTACATATATTATGTGTTGAGGATGGAAGTCGGGGGTCGTTTGGCGGCGTCGTTGCCGCCGTATCGGTGTGTCTTCGGGCGCATGTGTCGCGTGATGCGGATGCTGTGCGCCAATGTAGACTTCCTCGTAAAAAAAGTTGTTCGTGTGGAAATTATAGTATTTATTGTCTTGTCTAAGACTGTCATCCCTTGTGCCGTGCACGTGTTCGGACCGTGGTGATGCCAGGGGGTGTCGTGCGCGTCCGTACGTATGTGACGGACCTATGGCGTTTGGCAGCCAAGGCGGCGTGGGATGCCGTTGTGTAGCGATTTTAGGATATGGGTGGAGGGAGGTGCGAGGTGGGGCTTAGTCATTTGTGCCCCGTATTATGGTGCAAAGTTACAACTAATATTTTCTTTAACAAACAATTCTCGCCAAAAGTTTTTTTCTGACTCGCGGCTGATGCACGGCTGACGGCTGTATCAGCGTGCTAATGAGAGGTTGAGCGAGATGCCGTAGGAGGTGTTGGTGGTGGGGTAGGACGAGGTGGTCACCAGTGGGGTGTTGACGCGGTGGTCAAAGTATGCCGAGAGCGTCAGACGCTTGGACATGACGTACGAGGCGGTGAAATTGATGCTGAAGGATTTGGCGCCGTTGGTGGGTTGGGCGGTGCCGTTGTCGATGCGTCGTATCAGGGCCTGATTGTTGTCGATGCTGAAATCGGCATTGAGTGTCAGGTCGTTGGAGATGCCGTGCTGGCTGCCTTTGATTTTGAGGAAGGAGTTGAAGTTGACAATCTTGTATCCGGCGCCGATTTTAAGGCCGCGAGTGGATGCCTCGACGACTTGTCCGGCGGAGGTGTTGAGCGTCAGCGTACGGCTGTCGCGGTATTCGGCGGAGAATTGCAGCTCGTTTTTGAGTGTGGCGTTGAAGCCTATCAGGGGGGCAAACTTCTCGGTGATGGCTACCGAGGAGATGTTGTAAGGTGATGAAGGCACGGGCATTCCGGTGAGTTCGTCGAGCGTGAAGCCCATGTTTTCGCCGCCGGCTGCCACCCAGTTGAGATATGACGAGTAATTGCCGACGCTGTAAGTACACTGGTAGACGTGGCTGACGGTGAATGTCTTGAAGATGTTGCGCATATTGCCCAGGTTGATGAGGCCGTCGTAAGTCACGCGCCAGTTGGGCAGTACCGAGCTAAAGGAGGGGAACGGGTCAAGCCAGGTGTGGCGCGCGTCCGTGCCGGTATAAGCGGCCACGAATGCCGGGACGAGTACGTCCGAGGATGTGGCGCTGACGCCGCCGACGTTGGGGTCGAAGGGCGCTCCGGCTTGCGGGGTGCCTTTGATAAATCCGGCGTTGGGGTAGGTCACTCCGGCGTATTGGCCCTCGATGCGATTGCGCACTACCGGGATGTTGGACAGGAATGTGGAGAAGGCGTCGCTGGCGTATCCGTTGTCGGCACTTGCGCTGCGCAGGGCCGTGGAGATGGCGCAGTGTGTCTTGGTGTACGAGCCGGCGTAGGTGGTGGGCATATCGGCGTACATAAACTGCACTTGAGTGGTGCGGTTGTCCGTGCGGTTGGCGGTGAGTTGGATGCGCAGGCCTTTGACGGGTTCGAGGTTCAACTCGAGGTTCAGTTCGTTGGTGTGTGCCATCACTGCCGGCGATGTTTGACCGTCGTCGGTGACCAGCCATCCGCGGCTGAGAGCCTTGTCGAGGTAGTCATCGCCCGCAAATCCGAAGGCGAAGTCCAGACCCGGGGCCATAGGACCGTACGAATTGCTCTGTCCGAAGACGTTTCCGATGTCGGGGTTGAACAGCGGAATATTCATCGTATGGGTGTTGCGATAGCGTATCGAGAAGCTGCGCGGCGAGATTACCAGGCGCGTGGCATATTCGCCGATGTTGCGCCACAGCGATTTCTCGTCTTTCATGATTTCCTCGATGGTGAACTTGACGTCCTGTGTGCCGCGCGTGAGTACGACCAAGGTGTTGTTGTCCTTGATTTGCGTTTTCACGGGGAAGGGTGTCCCGTCGGTGAGCGTGGCCACGACCTTGACCTTGGCGCAACGCAGGTTGTGCTTGATGGTGAGCGAGGTGTCGGATTGCAGCTTGTAGGTGCGCTCGAATTTACGTGGTTTGCGGCGGGTGTCGGCGTTGTTGCGGCGGGTATTGGCAAAACGCTTGTTTACGTCCTTGACAAAGGGTATTTTGTTCCACAGGCCTTCGAAGTTGATGCGTCCGTCGGCGGACCATGTCGCTTGGTTGGAGATGCTGTTGCCCAGGCGTACGTCGTCGACGGTGGCGCCGCGGTCCCAGCGGTAGGTGGCGTTATACGAGCCCGAGGCGGTGAGGAAGTCTATGGACGGGATGCGCGAGAACGGCGCCTTGTAGGTGGCGTTGAAGGTCTGGTTGTAGTTCCACGGGGTACCCATGGACAGGATATTGGTCCAGACTTCGTGCTTCCATTCGCGATAGGCGTCGGGGAAGAGTTTGCGGTTGACTGCGCCCACGGGTTCCTCGATACGGGCGGCTGTGTTCGAGCTGAAGGACAGCGACAGCGACTTGACTATATTCCAGGTGACGTTGAGCTGACGGTCCCACATAAAGTTCTTGGACACGGATACGGGCATTTGGAACATCACGTCCGTCTCCGAGCGCGTCTGCTGCTCGTAGTAGTAGCGGCTCATATTGGTCAGGAAGGTGATGTTGTTGGGCAGCCATTGTATTTCGTAGTCTTTGAGGAACTTGAGATTCTTGTTCTTGGATTTGATCCACGCGAAGGGTTTGAGCGCCTTGACAAAGGGCGAGTAGGAGTATTGGAACGAACCGCGGTAGTCGTTGGTGTACTCGTATTCTGTGGTGGGGTCGACTTTGGTCTGCTTATTGTAGCTGAAGTTGATGGTGAAGTTGGCCGGATCCCAGGGCATGGGATTTTTGCTCTGGACGTCGAATTTCAGCCCGGATAAGGAGAAGTTTCGCACCGTGGTGCGCTGTTCGGCGTATCCGTTAATGCTGTCGCGTTCGGCCTTTGTTCCGGCGGCTTCGAGTGCGTCTTTGAGCAGGACGTCTTGATCCAGCGGGTTGTACTTGGGCGAGGTTTTCTCGGTGGAGTAAGAGTAGTATATGGGCGCATGCAGTTTTACCGATTCGGGGAGGAAGCGGCCCAATTCGGCCTGCACGGCTACATTGTACTGGTGGTAGTCGTCAAGGCGGCGTTCGTTGAGGCTTTGGTCTACGGCGCCGAATCCGGCTGTCTCGATATGGGTGCCTACGTTGACGGTGGCGATGTCGCTGACGCTGAGTGTGGC
>CAVEDT010000071.1:3785-7148 GCA_963614475.1 Roseburia faecis | reverse complement strand
GCGTGTAATGATACGCAAAATGGCAGAGAGCATACAGCAGCCTCTTTCATATAACAGGATAGCCGGCATTGTCAGTAGTACAGGTAAAAAGCTTAGTACAGATGCAGTTATAGATTATGTGAAATATATGTCTGAAACCTGGCTTATACTACCCTACGAGAATCTGTATGGCAAGTTACAAGACAAGGAGTCGAATCGCAAATATTATTTTACGGATAACGGTCTGCTTCATCTCTTTCTTGTTGATGCCAACACTTCCTTGCTCGAAAACATTGTGGCAATAACACTTAGGCGCAAATATGGCGACGGATGTTATTTTTGGAACAGTAAGAATGTCGAAGTGGATTTTGTAGTTCCTGAAGAAGAGTTGGCAGTGCAGGTATCCTATTCTATGGCGGATGCCGAGACATTTAAACGTGAAATCGATGGTCTGATAAAGCTATCATCCGTGCAACAAATCAAAAAAATGATAGTCGTAACAATGGAAGAAGAGCGCATTGTTGAAAAAGACGGTTTTCATATCGAACTTGTCCCTTTATGGAAATGGTTACTAAGGTTCTAATCGGACATTTTTTTGCGGCATGGCATGTCGGGCGGCTATTGCGTGGCACGCGGAAAAAGTGTAAATTTGCAGTTTAGAATGTCGGACGCCGTGATATACGGAGATGTCCGACTGCACTTATACGACCTCATAGGACTATTATGGCAGAAGATATAGACGACAAAAAAACTGCGACGGACGGCGTGGAAAACGCTGTTGGCCCGGCGGACGATTTCGCGCCGAACTCGGGCGAAGCATCCGAGACAGCAGATTATGACGAGGGCAAGATCCGGACTCTCAGTTGGAATGCGCATATACGTATGCGCCCGGGTATGTACATCGGCAAGCTGGGCGACGGTACCGCTTCGGACGATGGTATATACGTGCTGCTCAAGGAAGTAGTAGACAACTCAGTGGATGAATTCCGCATGAACTTCGGCAAGCAGATATTCATCGATGTCACCGAGACGACGGCTACGATACGCGACTTCGGCCGCGGTATCCCCCTGGGCTCGGTCATCGATGTGTCCAATAAGATGAACACCGGCGGCAAGTACGACAGCGAGGTCTTCAAGAAGTCCGTGGGTATGAACGGCGTGGGCCTGAAGGCCGTCAACGCGCTGTCCTCATCGTACATCATCCGCAGTATCCGCGACGGCAAGTCCCAGAGCGCCACATTCTGCCGTGGCGAGCTGGTCGAGTCATCGCCGCTCGAAGATACTGACGAACCTAACGGCACCGAGGTCACCTTTACACCCGACTCGCAATTGTTCCGCAATTACGCTTTCCATGAGGAGTTTATCATCCCCATGGTCAAGAATTACACCTACCTGAACACCGGCCTGGCAGTCGTGTTCAACGGCCGCCGTTACAGCAGCCGCAACGGCCTTCTGGACCTGCTGCGCGACAATATGTCCAAAGACCCGCTGTATGCGCCGATACACCTCAAAGGTTTTGACATAGAGGTGGTTATCACTCATGCCAATCAGTATGGCGAAGAATACTATTCCTTTGTCAACGGACAGCATACCACTCAGGGCGGTACGCATCTGACGGCATTCAAGGAGGCCGTATCGCGCACCATCAAGGAGTACTTCGGCAAGAACTTCGAGTACTCGGACATACGCTCCGGACTCGTTGCCGCCGTGGCTATAAATGTCCAGGAGCCGCAATTCGAGTCGCAGACCAAGGTCAAGCTCGGCTCCAAAGACATGAAGGAAGGCGGCCCGACAGTGGCCAAATTCATAGGCGACTTCATCAAGCGCGAATTGGACAACTACCTGCACCGCAACCTTGACGTGGCCGATGTCATCCTGCACAAGGTACAGGCAAGCGAGCGCGACCGCAAGGCCATGTCCGGCATTACGCGCAAGGCTCGCGAGAAAGCCAAGAAAATCAACCTGCACAACGAGAAGCTCCTCGACTGCACTGTGCATTACAGCGACACGCGCGGCGATGCCGACGTGAAGGCCGCCACCTCGATATTTATCACCGAGGGCGATAGCGCCGCCGGCTCCATCACCAAGATACGCGATGTCAAGACTCAGGCCGTATTCTCGCTGCGAGGCAAGCCGCAGAACACCTACGGATTGACCCAAAAGGTTGTGTACGAGAATGATGAATTCAACCTGCTGCAAGCCGCGCTCAATATCGAGGACGGCATCGAAGGGCTGCGCTACAACAACGTCATTATAGCCACCGATGCCGATGTCGACGGAATGCACATACGCCTGCTGCTGATTACGTTCTTCCTGCAATTCTTCCCCGATCTGATACGTCAGGGGCATGTCTACGTACTGCAGACGCCGTTGTTCCGTGTACGCGACAAAAACAAAATACGTCGCGGCGCTCGCGGCAAAGGCAACAAAAAAGACGATAAAACAGACGGCACGCCCGACACAATATACTGCTACAGCGATCAGGAGCGCATCGATGCCATCGAGCACTTCGGTGCTGCGGCCGAAATCACCCGATTCAAAGGCCTCGGCGAGATTTCGCCCGAAGAGTTCCGCAGTTTTATCGGTCCGGATATGCGCGTCGACCGCGTAACCATGCGCAAGGAAGACCGCGTAGCCGAATTATTAGACTTCTACATGGGCAAGAACACCATGGAACGTCAAGGATTTATCATAGACAACCTTGTAATAGAAGACGATGCAGAAATCTCCTGAGACCATGCAGCCGACCGAGACGCCCAAGCGCATAGCACTTATGGCCGGGTCGTTCAACCCCTTCACCGTGGGGCATGCCTCCATAGTCGAACGCGGCCTGGCCCTTTTTGACAAAGTAGTGGTGGCCGTAGGTCAGCACCCCGACAAGCCGCACACCGACGCCCGCGAACGGGCCGATGCCATTGCCGCCATCTACAGCGGACAACCGCGCGTGCGCGTCATCGTGTCGCATCAGCTGACAGCCGACATCGCTCGCGAAGTGGGCGCACGCTTCCTGCTGCGCGGCGTACGCAGTGTGCGCGACTTCGAGTACGAACGCGACATGGCCGATGTCAACCGCGAACTCGGCGAAGGGCTCGAAACGGTGCTGCTTACCGCCCTGCCACATCTGTCGGCGCTATCCTCCTCCGTCGTACGCGATATTGCATCCTACGGCAAGGACGTCAGCCGATATCTACCCGATGCCTCGGCCGGTCAGCCGAAGCCGACTACAGACAACGACATCCGATAAGTTAAGACAACACAAGACAATACGACACTATGAAAAAGATACTCTTGGCCTTAGCTGCGGCGGCACTCATCACCCCGGCAGCGCTCCTCTCCAACGGCCAGACACGCCACCTCACCCCGGCGCAGAAATTGCAATACGCC
>CAVEDT010000071.1:0-3727 GCA_963614475.1 Roseburia faecis | reverse complement strand
ACACGCTTGTCTCCGAAGCCATACGAGCAATGCTGCATACGCTTGACCCGCACTCCGAGTACAATACACCCGAAGAGACCAAGGAGTTGACACAGCCTCTCGAAGGCCATTTCTCGGGTATTGGCGTGCAATTCAACATCCTGCGCGACACCGTGTGCGTGGTGCAGACCACTGCCGCCGGGCCCTCCGAAAAAGTAGGCATACTGCCGGGCGACCGTATCATCTACGTCAACGACACCATATTCACCCATCCCAAGATGGACAACAGCGAAGTGCGTGCCCGCCTTCGCGGACCCAAGGGGTCGGTGGTAAATATCAAGGTCAAGCGCGGCGCCTCGCCCGAGCTTATCAACTTCCGCATCGTGCGCGACGACATCCCCGTGTACAGCGTCGATGCAGCCTATATGGCCTCACCCGAAGTGGGATACATCCGCGTAATACGCTTTGCCGAAGAGACACCAAAGGAAGTCGAAAAGGCCATCTCCGATCTCAAGAAAAAAGGCATGAAGCACCTCATCCTTGACCTCGAAGACAACGGCGGAGGTTTTCTCGGTGCCGCCTACGGACTTGCATCACAGTTCCTCAAGCCGGGCCAGATGGTGGTATACACCCAAGGCGACAAGGTGCCGCCGCAATACCTGCGCGTCGAAAATCGCGGCCTCAGTGGAATGCTCATCGGGACGCCCAAATCGGCCGGCATCGACCGTCTCGTCATCATGGTCAACCAATACTCGGCCTCGGCCTCCGAGATTGTCTCCGGAGCTATACAAGACAATGATCGCGGCCTCATCGTCGGGCGTCGCACTTTTGGCAAAGGTCTGGTACAGCGCCCGTTCCCCTTCCCCGACGGCTCGATGATACGCCTGACCACCTCGCGCTATTACACCCCATCGGGACGACTGATACAGAAGCCGTACAAGCGTGGCGAAAGCGAGGCTTACCGCCTGGACATGCTCACGCGCTACACCTCCGGCGAGCTTTTCAGCGCCGACTCGATACACTTTGACGAAAGCCTCAAAACCAAGACCCTGGTCAACGGCCGTACCGTCTACGGAGGCGGCGGCATCATGCCCGACGTCTTTGTACCCGTGGATACCTCGATGTACTCGACATACTACCGCGACCTGGTGGCACGCGGAACGCTCAACCGTACCGTCACCGACTATATAGACGCTCATCGCACCGACATTCGTCGCCAATATGCGAACGAAGACGCCTATTACGCCGACTTCACGGTGCCTCAGGCACTGATAGACACCCTGGTGGCCGCCGGCACGCGCGACAGCATCGCTTACGACGCCAAGGGACTGGAGACCTCGCGCCCCATGATTGAGGGCATCATCCGCGGCCTCATAGCCCGCGACGTATACACCAACGGATGCTACATGCGCGCCGTCAACCGTCTCAACCCCGTATTCCGCCGCGCTCTCGAAGTAATCACCAATAAGGAGGAATACGACAAATACCTCGGGGTGACGCAATAATCCACCTCGGAGTGAAGCAATAATCCGGAACCAATCCACTTAACACATACCACACAATGATTACCGATAAAACCCTACTTGGCGCAATAGCAGCGCTATTACTCAGCGCTACCGTTACCCCTGCAGCCATGGCTGCCGACGAGCCCGAAAAGCCTTGGACATACGTCGATGCCCAAGATCTACGCATCATCAATCATGCCTTTGCCGGCGAAACCGAGCGCACCTACGCCCGACTGCCGCGCTACGTCAAAGACAGCATCCCCGAAGGTCGCGACCTTTGGGACCGTCAGCAATGCTCGTCCGGCATCGCCGTACGTTTTGCCTCCAATAGCACTCGCATAGGCTGCAAATACACCCTTTATTGGGACACGCACATGATACACATGGCCGATACTGGCTTGAAAGGCACCGACTTATATATCCTCGAAGGCGACAGCGTATGGCGTCATGTCAACACCAACCGCCCCTACGTCAAGAAAGACGAGAACGGCAATAAGACCAAGAACGTCGAATCGACATACGTCTCCAACCTGGACGGCAAGATGCACGAATATGTCATCTATTTCCCTCTGTATGACGGCATCGAGGATTTCTCGGTCAAGGTGGACAGCGGAGCCGTAATCACCAAAGGCCGTCCCGAGGTGATTAACGCCAATCGCCGCATCGTCGCTTACGGCACCAGCATCCTGCAAGGCGGCTGCGCTTCGCGCACAGGTATGGCCTCAACCAACATCATCGGCCGCGAACTCAACTGCGAAGTCGTCAATCTCGGATTCTCCGGCGAAGGCAAAGAAGACACCTTCGTTGCACGCGCCATGGCCACCATCCCCGACGTGGACGTCTATCTGCTGGACCCCGTGCCCAACTGCACCGAAATGATGTGCGACACGCTCACCTACAACTTCGTAAAGACGCTGCGCACACTGCGTCCCGATGTGCCCATCGTGATGCTCGAAGGCCCGATATACCCCTACGCACGCTATGACAGCTTCTTCGGCAAATACCTGCCCAAAAAGAACGCCGCATACCGTCGCAACTACGAGCGCCTGAAAGCCGAAAACCCCGACAACCTGTATTACGTCACCTCCGAAGGCCTTGACGGCGTTGAAGATGACGGCACGGTTGACGGTATACACCTGACCGACCTCGGATTCTTGCACTACGCAAACAAGATGATTCCGATATTGCGTCCGCTTTTGGACGCCCATTCCAAGTGTCAAAAGTAAACACCGAGACACGCGAGGGGATGCGGCGATGCCGCATCCCCTCGCGCTTTTAACAGCCGTGATTTAATGCTCGGCCATAACAGCTACATTCTATGGAGTTCGAGAAACAAATAGCAGCTTACATACAGCGACACTCGTTGCTTTCGCCGGGCGATTGCATAGTGGTGGGACTGAGCGGCGGCGCCGATTCAGTGGCACTGTTGGCGGTTCTTTCGACGTTGGGTTACAGATGTATAGCGGCGCACTGCAATTTCAACCTTCGCGGTACGGAGTCCTTGCGCGACAGAGAACACGCTATTGAAATTGCCGGCAAACTCGCGTCCGAATACCACGTCATTGACTTCGATACCGAAACATACCGCCAAGGCACGGGCGAAAGCCTCGAAATGGCATGCCGCAGCCTCCGCTACCGGTGGTTCGAGCAGCTTCGCGTCCGGTACAACGCCGTAGCCATCGCCGTAGGCCATCACCGCGAGGACAATGTCGAAACCGCAATGCTGAATATGCTGCGCGGCACGGGCATCGCCGGAATGGCCGGCATCGCGCCCAAGTCGGGGCATATCGTGCGGCCGCTGCTGGACGTCACGCGCTCGGAGATTTGCCTATACCTGCAACAACGAGGTCTGCAATGGGTGGATGATAGCTCGAACGCCTCCAATGACTATAAACGCAACCGACTGCGCAACGTCGTGCTGCCTGTCGTTGCTCGCGAATTCGGTCCGAAATCTATGGACACGCTTGCAGTCTCGGTGAGCAATGTGCGCCGTAATTACGACCTATACCGGACTCTGGTGGCCGGTGCTTTGTCCGACTTCGGCGATGCCTCCCGCTTGGACGTTGCGGCGCTATTGAAGCGATACGGACGCGACAACGGCACGATGCTATTGATTGAATATCTGCGTCCTCGCGGATTTGCAGCCGATGTGGCATACAATATCGTCACCGCCGTCACTCGCGGACATACGGGATTACAATTCGTAGGAACACAAGACGATACAATCATGCTCGACCGAGGCA
>CAVEDT010000070.1:0-7273 GCA_963614475.1 Roseburia faecis | reverse complement strand
ATATCGCAAATTTTTACAATCTGAAATCAGCAAGTTGAACTTGCGAAACTTAAACTTGTAATATATTATTGCGGACAAATATTGCAGTCGCCGCATCCCGAAGGTGCGGCGTCGCGGCGCAGGCGATTGTCGACAAGCATCTGCAGACGCAGGCGCAGCGGCTCAAGTCTTATAGCGTCCAATATGTCGGCCATAAAGGCCTGTATGAGCATCGTGCGTGCTTCGGCGGTGGGGATACCGCGGCTTTGCATATAGAACATCTGGCGCTCGTCCAGACGTCCGGTGGCGCTACCGTGGCCGCATTTGACATCGTCACAGTATATTTCGAGCTGCGGCAACGAGTGCATACGAGCACCGTCGGACAGCAGGACATTGCGATTGTTTTGTTCGCCGTTGGTGTGGTGCGCCCCTTCGGCAACGTGTATCATGCCCTCGAAAGAGCCGCGGGCCTGGTCATCGACTACGTAGCGGAAATTTTGCAAGGTGGTGCAGCGCGGTGCCTTGTGGTAGACCACCGAATTGTTGTCGGCCACCATCGATCCGTCGGCCAGGGCCATACCGTTGATGTTGCATTCGGCGCCCTCGCCTTCGAGGGACACGGCGATGTTGTTGCGGCTGGTGCCGCACAGCAGCGTGATCGGCGCCATGGACAGGTGTGCGCCACGGCAAGCTCGCACCCCGGTACGACATAGACGCGAGGTGTCGGCGGCCGATTCTTCGAGTGTGTACAGTGACAGAGAGGCATCCTCACCGAGGTATACCTCCGTAACTTGCGAAATGGTGGACGCGGCAGCGCCTGCAGCGGTGTGATCGCACAACAGCAGCGAGGCTTCGGCGCCGGCTTCGAGAACGATGAGCATACGGCGCACGGCCAGCGTCGGAACGGCGGCATTGAGTACCTGCACCAACTGGATGGTCCGATCGACATGGACGCCGCGTGCAATATGCACCAGTACGCCGTCTTGGGCCAAGAGCGTGTTCAGGGCCACTGCGGCGCGGTCGCCGTTGCGCGTGTCGTCGATGTCGACAATGGTGCCGTAATGGCGTTGCAGCACCTCGGGCATCAGGGCGGCGGCGCGGCGCAGACTGCAGACGGTGACGCCTTCACCGAGATTGGCCAAGGCGGGCTGATCGTCGGCAAAAGTGTCGTTGGCCACGACACCGACGGCGGTGCTGATATTGGGCACGCGGCAGCGGAAGGCATCGGCGGCAGTGGCGCTGAATGGCAGACGCGAGATATTGACACCCAAGTCGGGCGCAAACATCCGACGCAGCGAGGTGTACAGATACGGCCGACTGCCGTCGCGAGGCAGCTCCACAGAAGCACACACCTCGGCGGCACGGTCGCGCAAGGCGTTCATCGCCGACGGCGACTCACGGTCAAGCAGGGCGCGATGGTCGCGAGCCAGGTCGATATATTGTTGCAATGGATTGGCGTTCATGCTTTCTGCCCTTTCATTGAATTCCGTCTACTTGTTCCTTAATCCAGTCGTAGCCGCGCTGCTCCAGCTCGAGAGCCAATTCGGGGCCGCCGGTGTAGACGATACGTCCCTTATATAATATGTGTACCACGTCGGGCTTGATGTAATCCAGCAAGCGCTGATAGTGGGTGATGACGATAGTGGCGTTGCGATCGGTGCGCAGGCGGTTGACGCCGGAAGCGACGATGCGCAAAGCATCGATATCGAGGCCCGAATCGGTCTCGTCCAGGATGCTCAGTCGAGGCTCGAGCACGGCCATCTGGAAGATTTCGTTGCGCTTTTTCTCGCCGCCGGAGAAGCCCTCGTTCACCGAACGCGAGGCCAATTTATTGTCCAGCTCGACAACGGAGCGCTTTTGGCGCATCAGCTTCAGGAAGTCGGCGGCGCCCAGGGGCTCAAGTCCCTGATAGCGACGCTTGGCATTGACAGCCGCGCGCATAAAATTGACCATGCTCACCCCGGGGATCTCCACCGGGTATTGGAAGGACAGAAACAGTCCCTCGTGGCTACGGTCTTCGGGCGACAGCGCCAGCAGGTCGGCATCGCCCAAAGTGGCCGTGCCGGAGGTCACCACAAAACGAGGATCGCCGGCCAGCACGCCGCTGAGGGTACTCTTGCCCGAACCGTTAGGACCCATAATGGCGTGCACCTCACCCGGACGGATGGTCAGGTCAATGCCCTTGAGTATTTCCTTGCCCTCGGTCGTCGAGGCGTGCAGCCCCTTGACCTGTAATAATATATCATTGCTCATAATGTATATACTCTATATATGGTTTCTCAGCCGATGGACCCTTCGAGGGTGATGGACAGCAATTTCTGTGCCTCTACGGCAAACTCCATCGGCAATTTGTTCATTACTTCTTTGGCATAACCGTTGACAATCAGGCCCACAGCCTCCTCCGTGGGGATGCCGCGCTGATTGCAGTAAAACAGTTGTTCCTCGCTGATCTTGGATGTCGTAGCCTCGTGCTCCACCACCGCATCATCGGTGGCGACATCTATATCCGGGAAGGTGTGCGCACCGCATCCGTCGCCAAGCAGCAGCGAATCGCATTGCGTGTAATTGCGTGCCCCGGCGGCTCCGGGTGCCACGCGCACCAGACCGCGATAGCTGTTCTGGCTGCGGCCGGCGCTGATACCCTTGCTCACGATAGTCGAGCGCGTATCACGCCCCAAATGTATCATCTTGGTGCCCGTGTCGGCCTGCTGGAAATTATTGGTCACAGCCACGCTGTAGAACTCGCCCACACTGCCGTCCCCCTTGAGGATACAGCCGGGGTACTTCCACGTGATGGCACTGCCGGTCTCCACCTGCGTCCACGAAATCTTCGAGTGGTCGCCGCGGCACAACCCGCGCTTAGTCACCAGGTTATACACGCCGCCGCGTCCCTCGCGGTCGCCCGCGTACCAGTTCTGCACCGTCGAGTACTTGACCTCGGCACGCTCCTCGGCCACAATCTCGACTATGGCCGCGTGCAACTGATTCTCGTCACGCATAGGCGCCGTACAGCCCTCAAGATAGCTCACATACGCGTCATCATCGGCCACGATAAGCGTACGCTCAAACTGGCCCGTGCCGGCCGCATTGATGCGGAAATACGTAGACAACTCCATCGGGCAACGCACACCCTTGGGGATGTACACAAACGACCCGTCGGAGAACACCGCACTGTTGAGCGCCGCGTAAAAATTGTCCGTATACGGCACCACCTTGCCCAGATAGCGGCGCACCAAGTCGGGATAATCGCGCACAGCCTGCGAAAACGAGCAAAAGATAATGCCCATCTCGGCCAACTTCTCCTTATGCGTCGTCTTCACCGACACGCTGTCCATGACAGCATCCACGGCCATACCCGACAAAGCCTTCTGCTCGTCCAGCGAAATGCCCAACCTATTGAAAGTATCCAAAATAGCCGGATCCACCTCCTCCAGACTCTTAGGCGCATCCGACTTACGGCGCGGCGCCGCATAATAGCTCAATGCCTGAAAATCAATGTCCGGCATCTGCAAATGCCCCCATCGTGGCGGCGTCAGCGTCCGCCAATGCTCGTAGGCACGCAGGCGGAAATCAAGCAGCCAATCAGGCTCGCCCTTCTTCTGCGAAATCAGGCGCACGACATCCGCATTCAAGCCTCGCGGGATGATATCCGTATCGATATCGCTCACAAAGCCATACTTATACTCGCCGCCCACCGCCTCGCGCAAAGCCTCGCCCGAGCCGTCGTCAGCGTCCGCTACGACAGCATCCGTTCCGTCAGCGCCTGCTGCTGCATCCGTTCCGGCCTGTGCGGCGGCATCGGCGCTTAGTTCACGCACATCTTCGCCACGAGCATCTTTGTCCCGTAGGCCGGTGTCACGAGCATCTTTGTCCCGCAGGTCGGTGTCACGAGCTTCTTCGTCCCGTAGGCCGGTGTCACGAGCATCTTCGTCCATATTATTTGATGACAATTTATCCATTATCAAAACATTCAATACAAGGATGCTGTTTTGTCCGGTCTCCATACGCCCACGGAGCCCACTCCGTCCGGAGCGACCCATGAGCATACAGAACCACGTCCCGAGGCGATACACCGCCCGGACGCATCCTTTCCTTATTCACCCACAAAAATACAACTTTTTTCCGTAACCGCAATCACCCGACCAACCGTGCGAGAACCGCCCGTCCTCAATTTTGGATTAATATCTAGAAACCAGCACATTAACGCCCGATAAAAAAAGCACATTCACTTATTCAAAATCAATTACGCACATATATCTAAAAACGGCATGAGGACCAAAGGCCGTACCCACGTGGTGATAATCCTGGAAAATGTTTTTTCTATGGCCTCTGCTTGGAACACCGTCATCGACGATAAGACTGCGTACAATCTCAACTCCAGTCTTAGATCCATAATCTATATTCTCACCGCAACCCTTACACCCACGATTATACCGCAGTACACGTGATAATGGGGTTGACCCATCCGAGCCATTATGCCCTACAAGCCCCTTTTGCCCTTGGTCTTTGCAATGGTCTGCGGACGCGAGGCATAAGCTTCGTCTTGGCCGCAGCATTGGTCGCGGCACCTGTGCGTCAAGCGCATTTATAGCCTCCTCGACAGCGGACACACCTTCTTTTGTTAAAATGCCAAAGCCCTCAGAGTCAATAAACGTACCTTCCGATGAAATCGCCTCCATAAAAGGCCTTAACACCTCATCTGCATACCGAGAAGGATTCGTTCGACACTTGTTTAGCTCACACACGACGGCTTTATCAATTTGGGAAAGATAATCTGCATCTGCAACAAGAGAAAAGATAGAATCGGGCCAATCTGAGACTCCTGCCGACATTTTGCCTGGGGCGAATTCATCTTCCGTCCCGACATCAGATGACATGCCATCAGAAAAGAGCTGTTCTGCCTCAGAGTCATATATATAAGGGTCATCTTGACACGACCTAGCAAAAACAGCAATAAGCACAAAGATAAGGAACACAGAACCAACAAACAATATGGGCTTCATACGACTCAATAAATGCTTTTAGAGTCCAAATGGATATTCCCTATGACAGGAACGATATGAATCAAGAACCTCTGGTTTCGAGAGTCATCCTTTTCGCTTATGCGCGTTGCACGTGGGATACCTCCCTCACCACTACCAGCGATAACAAGCTCACACTTTCCCATTTTCGTGAAATCTATGCCGGCTTCATCACGCCAAAATTCGTGCAGCTTAAGCGCACGCTGGTAACTAAGGACGTCATTGTTAAAATAGTCATCTACATGATACCCGTCAGCGGACGCCTGTCCCTCAATAACGACCAAATACTTAATGTCACTTCGCAAAGAGTCATTTTGTTGCAGCTTAAGTATTGTCCTTTCAATTTCTGCTCCTGCATCCTTAATTCTTTGCCGTACGGCATCCGCTTCCGCCAAATTATACTCAGCCGAAGACGGGTCGTCTTGCAGCAAATTGTTTAGAGAGTATTTGCCCTTTTGATAATTGACTTGGATTTTGAATATGTGTTTGAGGTATTCCTTATTGAACTCGAAATACTGCGGGTCAATATTATCTACAGCTTTATAGATAGACATGATTTCCTCATATTTATCTTTGAATTGTTCAAGCTCACGTTGCTTTATCTTAAAACGGCTATATGACACCGCAAAAAGCACAAGCATAATGGCGAACAATGTGGTCATAATATCCACATAGCTCGGCCAAAATGTACTATTATTGCGACCATCCATGCGTGATATCATTTACGTCCAAAAAAACCAAATATACCGCCGCTAGAGCCTGTTTGTGTACCCGAACTCTTCTTGGCTTCATCTTTAAGCTCCTGCATTGAAGACACCACATCGCGTCGTGTATCCTCAATTGCTTTGACCACCTCAGTCTGAGAGTTATTAGCCTTGATGGCTGACAGCAGCGCTTCAATCTCATTCAGTTTGCCAAGTTGCGAGAATTCATGTTGAATCTGGTCTAACGAGAATTTTTCTTCGATAGCCGCTGTAATTTCGCGACGGCGCTCGAGCATTTCGCGCTCGAACCCACTGAGAACATTTTGGAATTTTTCCGCATAAGTGGCGAAACTTTCCTCGTATGTACGACCGAGCTTCTTAATGGCTTCGGCCTGCATATTGAATATGTTTTCAAGGTGTCCATCGGATGTCTCCATAGCCTCGACAGCAATCTTCTGCTTTTTCTTAATAGCAGTAATCGCCTGTTTGAGAGCCTCAATCTCTGTGTTTCCAATAAGGTCCGTCTTTTCAATGCTACGTCCAAGGGCATTAATACTTTTTTCAAAATCCGCAACGCGAGCAAGTATCTGATTGAGCTTATTAGCAATTTTGAGCGGAAGTTCGAGAGACTCGTTGTAACGGCGTTGGCAGTTGACGAGCTCTACTGTGACGTTCTTGATTTCGTCGCGAGCCGCCTCAAAGCGGTTGAGCGCTTTTGTTACAATATCAAAGTTTAGCGAAGCACGAACAAATGCATTGAGAGAATCCAAAACGCCACGCGAGCGTAGTGTTTTAAGTAGCTGGGCTTGCAAGTCAACATTTTCGTTAATCTTGTCCATATTCTCTCCCATCACACGGACGGCTTCGGAGACCGTCGTGACATTCTGTTCAAATGCACTTCCAAATCGTTGCGTACACGAATCGAACGTCGACTGGAACCGATCAATAACTCTATTGAATGACGGTTCAAAAAGGTTTATCGTTTGATGTAGCTTATTCAGTGCCGCCACCATACTGACGCCAAGCGTCGGCATAAGCTCGTTTTGAATAAACTCGAAAAACTCATTTTTATCCTCACGCACAATTCTTTGGGTCTTGGCCGCGTAATGATGTGTGATTGTCGTTAGTAAAAGACCTATAAAACTGGTTGACATAGACACCAGCACTCCTGAAATAAGGTTCCCAATGGTCTCATCGGTTATGCCACTGCCATCAGTTGAAAGGCCAAGGCCCGAAGTGAAGAACCAAAGGCCAAGAAATACGCCCAAAAAGGTACCCATGAGGCCAATGTATGTTGGAAATGCAACCCTTGATGTCGCATTGTCGTACAACATATTGACCTTCCGCTCAGTCTTATTTTGAATAATCGAAAAATCTGTAGTGCCGTGGTTCTTCTTTGTATATTCGTTAAGTTCCATTATAAGGGAGCGGAGGTCTGACCCATCCTCCGCTACATAAGGATTTAGCTGGGAGTCCTCCGCCTCTCCATATACTTCATAACCCTTATTCCTCTTAAAGAAGTTGCGAACAATCTTAAGTTTCTTTCTATTCCAGAAGAAATAGTAGAGC